>JANPJH010000159.1:0-24154 GCA_031425415.1 Chamaesiphon sp. VAR_61_metabat_425
ACCCCCACAACCGGAACATCAGCAGCCTACTCAGATCGTCGATGCTCATTCAGCACCGCTACACGATCGAGATAGTCCTGCCACCCCAGCAACTTTACCCCCAGCCGCCTCAGCCGCCCCTGTGGCCGCAGATCTCAAGACCACATGGGAACAAGTACTCCAGCAGCTTTTACCTGCCTCTAAAGACTTATTTAAGGGCTTTGGGACATTAACGGCGATTACCGCCGAGCAAGCGGTTGTTGCGATGAAATCTAGCACCATGCAGCAAATTGCCACAGGCAAAGTCCCCGAATTAGCCAAGGTGTTTAGTGCGATGTTCGGTCGATCGATCGCCGTCAAGCTAGAAGTTATGGGTAAAAATCAAACCCAAGCTGCTGCCTCTTCCGCCGCTGCTCCGGTAGCCTCAAACCCAACACCGCCAACGTCCGCCGCCGCTCCGGTAGCCTCAACCCCAGCTCCACCAACGTCCGCCGCCGTTCCAATCCCCATCGCACCAAATCCTCCAACCCCACCACTACCAATTACACCATCAGTCCCGATCGCGCCAAATCCGCCGGCACCACCGCCAATTGCCGCACCAACAGAATATCTGACAGCAGAGGATGAAGAGCAGGAGGAAAGCGAAGATCTGACATCACAGCCAATCTTACCCAACCGACTAGAGACCACTCCCTCAGAGGTTTCCATGCCGATTTCAACCCCGCCAATACCAACCGTTCATCCACCTACGCAATTAAATCCACCATCTGCGCCGCCAATCGCTCAATTAGATGTAGCCGAAATCGATCCACCCCTGGATTTTGACGAACCCCCCGAATCATTCGATTTGGAACGAGCAACACAGATCGATTTAATCGATTTAGAGGAGCAGCCGGAGGAGGTCAAGATCGACCCTTTGCTTCAAGCGGCGACGGATAATGTAGTCAAGCTATTTAACGGTGAAATAATCGATCGCCGTCACGATCTCTATGCAAAGATTGTCGGTGAGTAGTGAATTGTAAATTGATAATTGTGAATTAATAATATATGTCTCAAGAATTTAACATTGGCACAACAATTAAGGTAGCTATGCTACCTGCATATCTAAAAACTGCCGATCCGATGCCGATGTTGCGCCCGCCCAGCCTACTTGAGGTTGGTGCAATCGGCCTAATTACCGATCGAAAACCTGGTAATTATTGGGTAGTCAAATTCGATCGTGGTTCCTTTTTGCTGGAAGAGAGATATTTGCAAGTAGTTAGTGAATGATTATGCGGAATAGCAGATACAAAAATTAGCGTTACTTATCAATCTCATAAGTTATTCTAAAGATAAGGATAGATTATTAAGGTAGAGATATGACGCAGGCATTCAATGGCGGAAATAGCAGCAGATTGTCCGGGGCAGAAACTCTGTCCAAACGATGGCAGTTGCTGGCTGTTGGTAGTCTAGGTTTTTGGATCAGTGGCAGTTTAATTTTAGATTTCGTCATCATGCCGACGCTATGGGCAACGGGGATGATGGAGAGTAGTGGATTTGTCTCGGCGGGCTATAGCATTTTCTGGATTTTTAATCGGGTTGAATTGGTGTGTGCAGCGGCAATCCTAAGTAGTGTGTTAGCTGTGAGCAATCTCGATCGATCGAGTGTGTATGCAGGGCGAAAAATGCTGGTTGGGGCGGGGATGCTGCTGGCGATCGCCTTGAGTTATACTTTTATCCTCACTCCTTATATGAGTGGTTTAGGTCTAGATTTAGACATATTTACGACCACACAATCGATCTCCGCTGAGATGAATCAAATGCACTCGATGTACTGGGTGCTAGAAGTAAGTAAATTGAGCATTGCCGGACTATTGTTATTGATGTGTACTCGATCGGGCAATTAATGGCTAGGATAAAGCAGCAATTGCGGAAATCTTGACCGAAATTAATTGTCAATATACTATTTTTAGCTAGAAAACCCCAACACCGATCTCCTCAGTGTTGGGGTTTTCGCTATTTAGATTCGGTGAAAACAGGACAAATGCTTCAGTGAAGATCTCCGCATAAAGCATTGCTTTGTTGTAAGCCATTTGTATGATGTTTTTACTAGAACTTAAGTACTATTGTAGAGCGAAGTTGTTTGTAAATGTAGTGTCTGGGTTTTTATGAAGATTTCTTTATGTATAAAAGACCGATCGCGCTGTTGACGATCTTAATTCCGTCATGAATTATAGGTACTAAGAACCAAACAGGTATAAAGATTCAGGAAAAATTTATGGCTACAGTCGCTTCAACTGGTTTAAATGCTTTACTCAATGAGACAGGTAAAATTTACCTGTCTGTCGATGGAACTGGAACTTCCGGCGCGACTGGAACAGTTCAAGTTTTGAAAAATGCTGGTGCGACAGTTCGCAAAGCCTACCTGGTTGGGGACAGTACGAACATAGAGGCAAGTAGTGCGATCGTCAATAATGTAACTATTGCCTGGGAACAAGTTGAGACAACTCCTTGGGGCGGAGGGACTTTCTATAGCTATTTGACTGACGTTACCTCGATCGTCAAACCGACAATCGATGCCGCAGGCGCAGGTACGCTAGATATTGCAGTTAACGAAGGAATTCAATCAGCTTACGAAGGATTGGCTCTTGCTGTTGTCTTTGACGATCCCAATCAAACTGTAGATCAAAGTGTCATTTTGTACTTTGGTGGACTTAGACCTACAGGTGGAACTGCAACCATCAACTTTGCCTCTCCAATTAATACGAGTTCTACGCTTGGGGCTACATTCGGGTTAGGGATTGGATACAGCTTCAATTCTGGTCCTGTTGTTTCTCAGTCATCTCAAGTTCAAGTGAATGGTCAGTTATTGACTTCTGTAGCAGGTAATTTTGATGATGGTCAGCCAGAGAATGGCGCACTCTTTACGATTGGGGGTTTGGGCGATAGTCCTAATAACCCCGCCGACCCTACTAGTACGGACTACACGACAGATGACGAGCTTTACAATCTACTCCCCTTTATCAAAAATGGGGATACTGCGGTCACGCTAAATACAGTCAACCCATCAGATAACGATCATATTTTCTTCGCGCATCTGACCCTTCAAGGTATTACAGCAACTGATTCTGGCAACGTTGTGAAGCTATCGGTAGATCCTAGTAGTGTCAGTGAAGATGGGACTGGCAAGCTAGTCTATACCTTCACCCGTACAGGTGCAACGACTAGTCCTTTGACTGTGGGATATCAGGTTGGTGGTACGGCAACATTAACTACCGACTATGTCCAGACTGGTTCGACTAGTTTTACAGCAACAACGGGAACTGTCACTTTTGCCGCTGGTGCAAGTACCGCCACTGTAACCTTCTCCCCTGTTGCTGACACAGTTATAGAACCTGATGAAACCATCATCCTCACTCTAACTAATGGGACTGGTTATGCTGTTGGTACTTCTACAGCGGTGACTGGAACTATTCTTAATGACGATCTATTGCCGATTATTTCGATCGCATCTGGCATTGATGCTGCCGAGCCAGCTACCAATGGCTCTTTCACCCTCACTCGGACAGGCGATCCGGCTGCTGAATTAACTGTTAATTTAGCCGTACCGACTGGCACTGCAACTACTGGTGCTGACTATACAGCACTCGCTACAACCGCTACCTTCGCGGCGGGTAGTGCGACGGCAACTGTTACTGTTGCAACGCTCGATGACACGATTGTCGAGCCAACCGAGACAATCTCCCTCGCTCTGGCTGCGGGTACTGGTTATACATTGGGTACTACTACGGCTGCCACCATTAACTTAATTGATAATGATGTTGCTGCGCCGCAACTAGAAGAAAAGAACGATCACTGTTTGCACATCAAAGGCGGGGGAGACAAGTCGGTACTTAAATTTACCAAATCAAACCACCACGGTAAAAATAAAAATCAAGTTTGTGCCTTTGTTGTGGATGATGCAACCGGAAAAATTGACGGTATCGATCCCGGTCACAAGGATTATTTAGCTGCGGCAATCGATCGCGCTCAAGTGGTTTTCTCCAGCCTGAGTGATAGTCAAACTGATAGTGGATTTGATCGAAATTCCCAACGTCATCTCAACTTTAAATCCGGTGAACATGTCGAATTTATGATGATTGCTGATGATACATTAAGTAAAGTCAAAACTGATCTAGCTGCGAATAAAATACCCACAAACATTTTATTCTCGATTCCAGAAGCCAATGGAGACAGTTCTAGCCCTGCTAAATTTACTGCCTTGCCCAATAATGGCGGCTACCAAATTGATTGGGAAGATGGCGCAACAGAAACAACCGCCAGTACACCTGATTTTAATGACATGGTAATGAGAGTAGAAGTTCTTGACAATCCTACGACTCCTGTTGGTATAGACATCCAGAATCAGTCACAAGGTTCAGTCATGGACTTCCGTAGTTTTGCTGGAACAACTCTCAAGGTTGATACCAAGTGTGAAAGCGATGCAGCATACAATAACAACATTGGTTTTTATGCAGTTGAAGATGCTCAAGGCACGCTTGCCAATGGCCTCAAACCAGGGGATGCGGGTTATGCCGAAGCAGCGATTAAGAGTGCCTTGCTGCGTTGCTTCAAAACGGACACCAAAACTGATGTTGCAGTGGAAGGCGGCAAGATCTACGCCCCAGTTGTGATTGCCAATGGTAGTTTTGAGGATTATCTCAAGAATAACCCTCAAAACCAAGCCAGCGGCGACATCCATGCCTACTTTAACTATATTGGAGCTAACACCGATAAAGTCGATCACTTCCGGTTATTAGGCGATAATAAATTCGGTGTTGAAGATTTCTATGGTGGTGGTGACAGAGACTATAACGATATCGTCTTTCAAATGACCATGAAGAGTTAATTTTTGAAGAAGAATGGCAGCTAATAATCTCTCTTTCTGTATCTATGAATGATTCTTGAATATTAGTTTTCAGAATTTGTAAATGTTAAAAACATAGAGATATCTGTTCAATATATCTCTATGTTTTTTAATCATCGAACCAATCATCTATCCCAAAACCCATCGCCCGGTTTAGTTGCAATCGTGATGCTAATTCTAGGGCTGCGGATTTGCCGACTTGAGTTTCCAGCACTGATGAGAACACCACATCGAGTTTGCGCTCGGTAATAAATTTGACTAATCGCCAGGGAAAACCAGCAATTCCTGGTTTAATCACATAAATACCCCGCCAACCCACATCATAGATGGCTTGAAGTCGATCGAATGTCGCAACCGATTCATCCAGAGCAATTAGTGTTTTATAAGAATTACTTAACTCGATCGATTCAGCAATTAGCTCCGGGGCTAAAGGTTGCTCGATAAACTCGATCCGGGATTCTTGTTGGCACATTTGCAACCATTGTGCTGCTTCGAGATAAGTTAAACCACCATTAGCATCGAGCCGAAGTTTTGCATCAGGGGGGAAATCTACCATCAACTGTTGCCAGATGGCTACTTCTTGGGCGATTGGTGCCACCCCAATCTTCCATTTGAAGGTGGAGTAACCTCGTGCAAATAGTGCCTGCCATGCGGTAATTGCGGCGGCACCTGTAGGTAATAACGCACTAATTTCTGAGGTAGTGGGAATAGTAGTTAGTGGGAAATTAAAAGCTGTTAATGCACTACCAAAACCAAATTGACAAGCAGGTAAGGTATCGGGAATCTGCTGAATTTGAGTTGCGGTAATACTATCACCAATCGAATTGCACCACGCGATCGCAGCCTCGACAGATTCCGATCCAAACCAGGGAATCGGCGCAATTTCCCCAGCATGGGATTTACCCGATCGATCGGTAAGCTGAATAATTATCCCCTGCCGAATTTCCCATACCCCATGACTAGTATGTAATGGTTGTCGAAATGGACGTTGATAGATGGAATAAGTAAATTGATAACTGCTCACTATTCACCAGATCCCTTTACCCTTTGTTCATAACACTACCCCTGTTAAGGTGACTTTTTGTACTATTAGATCGACGAATTTGCGACTTTAGAGTCATAGCTCCAAGTTTACGCCCAGGGGAGGGTGGATACACAATCAATTGAAATTAACACCAGCCAGACCCTACCCCGCAGCCACTAGGTGAAAGCAATGCATACGCTACGAAGTAAAAATAACCAAAATACGCCGGGAGTTTGAGGGGCGGCGTAACGCTCCTCAACGGGGGGTCTGGGGGTCGGAACCCCCAGATCTCCGGTTCCACACACTAATCAATACTCACCTTAACAGGGGTAGTTCATAACACTTAAAGGATACTCGGAATACTCGCGATCGACTCTATGTAACGCACCATTTGCTCTCGTAGGGCGTGTTAGCGATAGGGTAACGCCCTCCGAGAGCAATTTTGGGTTTCCCCGATAGGCTGCTAAATACCCACACTCACGGACACTGTTTCGGGCTGAGCAGTTTCTACTGGAGTGACGATCTTCTGGTTAGGGATACCTTCGATCGGACATTCTTCTGTGCCCACTGTATCACGAGTAATTGCTTCGGCTGTCTCTTTCGCCTTCTTCGGATCGAGAATCCAATCCCGATAGAATTGATAGGGACATTCGGCCATCCCCTCAGATCCGTCCCCAGAATTGAGCATTCCCGTATAGCCACGATGCATCAGCTTGAACAGGTGATTCTGCGATTGGGCATTTTTGCGGAAGTCCCGAATGGCAAATTTAGATAGTGCGGCATATTGAATCCCCATCTCTTCTTCGCCACACTCACCCAGCGTCCGACCATCAAATCCAACCACCGCTGAGTGACCAAAATAGCTATAAACACCATCAAACCCCGCTGCATTAGCCACCGCCACATACACATTGTTCATCCAGGCCATTGCCTTGGAAACCATAATTTGCTGATCCTTAGCTGGGTACATATAACCCTGGCACCGCACGATCAGTTCGGCACCCCGCATGGCACAATCTCGCCAAATTTCGGGATAGTTGCCATCATCGCAAATAATCAGACTGATCTTTAGTCCCTTGGGGCCTTCGGAGACGTAAGTGCAGTTGCCAGGATACCAACCTTCCACGGGTGTCCAAGGCATAATCTTGCGATATTTCTGGACGATTTCACCGCGATCGTTCATTAAAATCAGGGTGTTGTATGGCACCTTGTGGGGATGTTCCTCATGTCGTTCGCCAGTGAGGGAAAACACGCCCCAGACCTTGTTTTTGATGCAGGCTTGGGCAAAAATTGCCGTCTCTTCACCTGGAACTGTCGCCGCTGTTTCCATCATCTCTGCGGCATCATACATAATGCCGTGGGTCGAATACTCTGGAAAAATTACCAGATCCATCCCTGGCAATCCCATCTTCATCCCATCAATCATGGAGCTGATTTTGTGACAGTTTTCAATCACTTCCGCTTTAGTATGTAGGCGCGGCATTTTGTAGTTAACAACTGCAACTCCAACTGAATCATTGCTTGAAGAAATATCGCCGTGATAGGACATTATTAACCTCTAATAAATTTTTGGGTTTTATTTTAGACTGTTCGCCTAAGTATTTAGCAAAGCTTGAAGCGGTATGAGAAAATTATAGGGAATCAGATTTCTATAATTTGTATTTAGTTTTACACTCGATCGACTGTGGCAATGGCGATGGCAAGACCAACCGGGCAAGCTCGATGTAGTGATATTATCCTAGCTCGAACCGTTTTGAGTAGATTTAGGATATTTTTAAACTATCAGCTATCGCTACTCACAGCCATGTCGAAACGTACTTCCCCCGACGATCTCCAACACTGGGATGATGCCCCCGATCTCAATCATCTTGTCAACGATAAACGGGCAAGTAAACGAGCAACCCCAGCTAAGGGGCGACGACGCAATCGTCGGTACGAGAATCGACTCCTCAAATCCCAGGTAGATGTTGCCGTGGATGAGGAGGAGTGAAGGGAAAAGCTTGGATTTGGACATTTACGGAATTGCCGATCGAGTAGGTGTAGTTATAGCCAAGACTATCCTCACCATCAAAAATATTATGAAATCCTCATATCTGCCAATCGGACTATTTTCGATCGCCACCTTAGCTACTTTGTCCTCGCTGCCTGTTGCGCCTGTGAGTGCCCAATGTGTGATGAATGACACGAATATTCAATTTTCCATGAATGGTTCTCGGCAAAAAACCGATCGTATTAATGATGTCAGCCAAAAATCCAGCGGTGAATGCGTTGGGAATAGTATCAGTTCTTCCAATACTCAAGTTCAGTCTGGGGGTACCGAACGTGCCGTTCAACATCGTCAAAGCCGTCAAGAAATTCGCGGTGAAGATAGCAACCCAACCGGGATTAATATGAAACCAGTCAAAGTTCGTACCAACGTGCAAATTGATGTCGATAACCCTGCCGATCGGTTGAAGTACTAAGACTGGAAAATTCTGGATCGGGATTGGGTCCCTAAACCCCCTGTTTAAGGGGGCAAAATTGCCATAGCTACAAATTCTGATATGTTTGCCGATCGATCTCCAGTAATGGGAACGTTTGATATCAAATTTCGAGCGATAGAGAGCAATCGATCTGAGTAGCTCTAACAAATAAATTAATCTCTAAGCAGGTGTAAGATTCATCAAATTTACTAATTTGTAAACGATCCGCGCGCCCACATTCCCGTCCCATTCGGCATTGCCTACTTCGCAGAGATCGAACCCAATAATCTCTCTCCCACTGCGAATAATTTCGCGGCATAGGCAAAAAGCTTGTTCTAATTCTAAGCCACCAGGGACGGGCGTACCCGTTTGGGGACAAAGTTTGGGATCTAGTCCATCAATATCAAAACTAATATAGACTTGTTGGGGCAGATGGGCGATCGCCGATTGGACAATCTGACTCCAGGGTTTACCTGCATACATTTCCTGCTTAATCAGCGCATCATAGTAGACAATAATTCGCCCGTTAGATTGCTCGACAGTGTTTACTTCAACCTGCGAAATGTCCCGAATCCCAACCTGTACGAGTTTGGAAATTTGGGGAATTTTCATTGCATTGAACATAATTGAAGCGTGAGAAAACTCGAAGCCTTCATAAGCATCGCGCAAGTCTCCGTGTGCGTCGATATGCAAGATGCCAAAGTCGGGATAGTGAGTAGCTAAAGCTTGAAGATAGCCCAAGGGGACGCTATGATCTCCACCAATGACACCAACTTTTTTACCATCAGCAATCGCGCTCTGACAGCGATCGAATAACCATTGATTAACAAAATTACCAGCTCGATCGATCTCTGCTAAGATCGGGGTCAAATCTGGCTCAGCGTTGAGTGATTTTCCCTGTTCCAATCGATCGATAATTAAGGCTGCTTGCTGGCGATAGTGGTTATTTTTAGCTAATAGATCTACATCGATTGGTGGCATATAAATCCCCGTTTGCCAACCTTGAGGATTATCTAGATCGTATAGGTCTAATTGTGGTGAAGCATCGAGAATGCGTTGGGGTGCATTAGCAGTACCAGGACGATAAGAAACTGTTACTTCCCACGGTATGCCAAATATAATTGATTTAGCTGATTCATAATCAAATGGTAATCCAAATAAGTTACCATTAACTTGACCAACGCCACTAGGATCGTAGTTATCAATATTTTTCATCACTCTATTTTTGGATAATTAAATGTAAAATACGATTTAAATTCAATTAAATTGAATCTCAACTCAAATTATTAGTTGTTAAAGCTTGTTTGCGAAGTTTTCGATACTCTAATTGCAGCCGATCTGCGGGCACAGACAGTTCGTTATTCATGTCAATTGGCATGATTTGGGGATGTTGTGATTCGACAATTGGTTTGTCTTGCTCGAAGATTTTAATCGTGCGCTTGTAAGCATCTCGATCGGCCCATTTACCGGTAAAAAAGCTCCGGAAATTGATCCATTTACTGACCGTAGTATAAAGATCGATCGGTACGTGCGCCGTCCAAATAGTTAATTTGCCAAAAGGTAAAGAGACTTCCAAAAATGTCAGATTGGGCAAGATAAACCCCGTCCGCGTTTTAATTGGCGCGCGCTCTCCTTTGACTAATAATTTCCATAAACCTTTGGGTGGTGTCGCTTTGAGTAGCACTGTCGCACTAGCCCCAGCGGCAAAATTATCGATTTTCAAATCGGCGATTTCGGGCGCATCGGGATTGCCAAAGGCACCGGCATGAACGAAGGGCGCGTGAGCAAAATCCAAACCATTTTCGAGCACTCGTTCATAATTGGCATTCCAGTTAAATTCACCCTGAATCGCCCTAAGACCGAGATCTTCTACCGCCGGAAAGGCAGGGATTGGGGGAAGTTGCAATGGGTCTCCATCGCCCAGGAATAGCCAAATCCAGCCATATTTTTCCTGAACAGGATAGGTGGTCATCTTGGCTTGTTTAGGGATGGTCATTTCCGGCAGATGTGAAGGAATTTTCACGCAAGTGCCATCGGGTTGATATTGCCAGCCATGATATGGGCAGACAATACAGTCTCCATCTACCCAGCCATTGACAAGAGCTGCACCCCGATGGATGCAGGTATTATTCATTGCCTGAATTTGACCATCACTAGTCCGGTACAAGATCAAACTGTGATCGAATATCTGGATTAGTTGAGGTTTATTATCAATCTCGTTACTAAACTCGACAGCATACCAGAAGTTGTTCAACATCTCATCCCGATCGATATATTTAGGTCGCGCTACCTACTCTAGCTTTCAGTGACACCAAGAAATTTCTTAATAGCTGTTTACCAGAATCGGTCAAAATACTTTCAGGATGAAACTGCACCCCTTCTACATGAGGATAATCGCGATGTCGAACGCCCATAATCGTCCCATCCTCCACCCAGGCATTGATTTCTAGACAATCTGGACAACTGGCTCGATCGATAACTAAACTATGATATCGAGTTGCGGTAAACGGGTTATCCAACCCCTTAAATACCCCTGTCCCATTATGGTAAATTGCGGAAGTCTTACCGTGCATTAAAATTGGTGCGGCAACAACGGCACCACCAAAAACCTGACCGATACTTTGATGCCCCAAGCAGACACCTAAAATCGGATATTCCGTACCCAACTTGCTAATAATATCTAGAGAAACTCCCGCATCTTCAGGCCGACCTGGCCCTGGGGAGATCAAGATCCCATCCGGATCTAAACTGGTAATTTCGGCTAGCGTAATTTGGTCATTTCGATAGACCCGAATATCTTTAGCAACGGGTAATTCGAGTCCGAGTTCGCCCAAATATTGGACGAGGTTGTAGGTAAAGCTGTCGTAATTGTCAATGACTAAAATCATGTGTCACACTATCCCGATCGTCTCCAGTGTAACAGGATCGCCGACTAAACCAGCAGGTACATCACTTTTTAATCCGATGAATTTAACATCCACAGTGGATCGTGGATGATTGATGTGGATAGTGAGCAGACTAATATCTCGATCGCGCCACATCCCTATGAACCAGTCAGTACTGAAATCGCTTTGGGGAGAATCAACCAAGCGGCCACGAGGACAGATGCGAGAGCCGAAATCAGCACAGCACCAGCAGCGCAGTCTTTAGCAATTTTGGCAAGTTCGTGATAGGTTTGCTGAACGGTAAGATCGACAACCGATTCGATCGCTGTATTGAGTAATTCTAGCGTCAGAACTAAGCCACTAGTAATACAAATTACCGCCATTTCTACACCGCTCAGATGTAAAAGAGCACCTAAGCTAATTGCTACGGTGCCCATGATACAGTGAATCCGAAAATTGCGCTGGGTGCTAAACGCATAGGTCACGCCAGCCGCCGCATACCGAAAACTTGCTCCAATATTGGTGGCGACTCGCCAAGCTTGAATGCGGTGCTGTCCGCTCCGGTCTGATTGCTTGTGAGGGTTAGTAGATATTTTGCCGGTCATGTCGGATTGGAGATTTGTAGAACTTGACGATTCATCCAGTTTAATCTGCATACACGAGTTACTCCCACGGGAAAAAGAATGATTTATCGATCGGGTGTCTCAGACTTATGGCTTACAATCTTATCTGTCCAGTGGTTATAAAATTTATAGACCACTACGCGCCAGAAAAGTTTCCTGCCGATCTAGCATAAGTTCTAGGCTGGATTCATCAGGGTGATCCCATCCCAACAGATGCAGTAGTCCATGACTAGCTAGCCAAGCTAGTTCCTTAGTTAGAGAATACCCATGTTCTGCGCTTTGTCTACTAGCCGTATCTACGGAAATGATAATATCACCCAAATAAAGCGAAAGTTCGGCAGGGTCTGTCTCGATTTCAGGGAAATCGACTTCCATCGCCGCAAATGATAATACATCAGTTGGTTGGTCTTTGTGGCGAAATTGGGCATTCAAAGCCTGAATTTCGGCATCAGTAGTCAGGCGAAGACTCAACTCGTATGTTTGGGCTGGTGGTAACTCTAGTCCTGGTGTTAGCAGCCAATCCTTAAACCAAGCAACCCAGGTAGTTTCTGTCACCACGCTCGGCTGATATTGGTCTTGGACGATTAGTTCTAGGTTCATGGAGGAATTTACTACGGAGACGCTGCTCTAAGGGAATAGTAATCACTTATCTGGTGAGATAAGCTAGTCCGATAAACAGTGATAATAATCCAATGGTGCTGAGGGCAAAATGCTGGAGTGACTTACTCCGCTTTTTGACCATGTTCTTCATCGCATATTTGACGAACTTCTCCTTGAGTTCTTCTGGTGTGGGTGGAGTTTCCGCGACCACTGTTGGTTCGGCAGTCGGCTCAGTATCTATGGATATATCACTCATAATGGCGATCGAGATAGTTATTTGGGATAATTTACCTAACTTAATTTTATCCTATCAACCCTTGATGATTTGTAATGTTTTTACAAGAAATTCTGCGGATCGACATCAATTGTCATTTTTACTACATTAGAGCATGTATTTCGCAGCAATTCCCAATCAGGTAGCCGAACGCTACCGTCAGGTAGGTATTTAAGCATAATTTGCCAACGATAGCGATTATTTACCCGCATCACCGTGGCTGGAGCAGGGCCGAGTAGCTCATATCTGCCGACAATCGCTCCATCATTTAACATTCTGCCAATTTCCGTAACTGTCTGTTCGACGGCTGCGGGATCGAGACTGCTAAACCTGAGTAAAATCAGTCTGCCGAATGGCGGGTAATCTAAAACTTGACGTTCGGGCAACTCTGCGGCGATGAATGCCTGATAATCATGTCTGGTTACGGCATGGAGGACTGGATGTTCTGGATTATAAGTTTGAATAATTACCTTACCCGCTTCATCTCCCCGCCCACACCTCCCCGCCACTTGGGTGAGGGTTTGAAAAGTCCGTTCGGCAGCGCGATAATCCGATAGATGTAATAAGCCGTCGGCGGCAACTACCCCAACTAGAGTGACCTGTGGTAAATCTAGTCCTTTAGTGAGCATTTGGGTACCAACGAGCAGATCTGCATCGCCTTGGACAAATTCGGTCAGAATCCGCCGATGTGCGCCTTTGGCACTGGTAGTATCGCTATCAAACCGCAGGCATCTCAGTTCGGGAAACTGAAGGTTTAACTCTTCGACAATTTTTTGGGTACCGCTGCCAAAATACTTAAAATAGGGCGAATCACACTCCGGACAACGCTTGGGTTGGGGTTGAGCGTAATTGCAATAATGACAACGGAGGAGGGCATTTTCGGCTGCGCCTGGTTGATGATACGCCAAGGAAACATCACAGTGCGGACACTCTGAGACATAGCCACAACTCCGACAGGAGACAAAGGTACTATGTCCGCGTCGATGGATGAATAATATCCCTTGCTGTTTGCGTGCTTGCATTTGGCGCAAGGCGATACGAAGTGGCTGGCTGAACATGCTTCGATTCCCTAACTTTAGTTCCTGTCGCATATCCACGATTTCGACTGGGGGAAGGGGACGGGATTGGACTCGCGTAGGGAGGGATAGATAGTGGCGGTGGGGAGTTGGGAGTTGGGAGTTGGGAGTTGGGAGTTGGGAGTTGACTTGTTTTTTCCCTGGTGCCTGAGTTCCGACGATCTCGATCCAAGTTTCTAGGGAGGGGGTGGCGGAGCCGAGGATAAGGGGACAGGGTTCTAATTCGGCCCGCCATCTAGCAATATCTCTGGCATGATAAGTTGGTGCTGGCTGATCTTGTTTGAAGCTGGAGTCATGTTCTTCATCAAGAATAATCAATCCCAAGTTCGGCAAAGGTGCAAAAATTGCCGACCTAGTACCGATGACAATTTGACTAGTTTCAGTCAACATTGTTCGCCAAGTGTCATAGCGTTCACCATCACTAAGGGCACTATGATAAACACAGACTTTATCTCCAAATCTCGATCGAAATCGATCGGTTATTTGCGGTGTTAAGCCAATTTCGGGGACTAGGACTAATGCTGATTTGCCACGTGCTAAAATTTGGTGAATTGCTTGTAAATAAACTTCAGTTTTCCCAGAGCCAGTGACTCCATGTAGTAAAACTTCTGCAAAGCCAACTAATCGATCGATTGTAGCTAGGGCGATCGTTTGATCGCTGGTTAACACCTTGGCTTGCTCCTGTTGAAAGATGCCCAATTCCTGCTCGGAGCGGAGCTTCTCTTTACTAACGATCGCAATATATCCCTTCTCTTCAATCTTCTTTAATGTGGGGGCAGTTGTATTACTAAGTTTTAATAATTCTGTTTGCCACAATTCGCCGCCGTGTTGTTTTAAGATGCCGAGAATCTCATGTTGTCGATCGGTTAAATCACTGGCTAAACCATCTCCAGTGAGAATGATTGCTTTTTGTAACTTTGCCTTTTGGGTCGATCCAGACTCTAAGTAAGATTCGACTAACTGCCGATCGAGTAATTCTCTCAAACCTCTTCTTGCTCCACTATTTACCTGCTTTTGAATATGTTGCCAACTGTAGTTGCCTGATGGCGTAGACTGCAATAATTGATAGATCTGTTGGGCAGCATAACTGAGGCCAGAGTCTAAAGCTGAAGAGGTTAGAGTTAATCTAATTCGTCGATGTGATCGAGTGAGCAATCCTGGTGGTAAGGCGACTTTAATGACCTGAATTAATGGTGTATAATAGTATTCAGCAATCTGAATTAACCATTGCCAATAGTCTGGTTTAAATAAGCCCGAAGCAACGACATCTTCAATATCTTTAATGCGATCGAGTGAGAAATCTACCGATACTCGATCTACAAATTGAATCGCAATCCCACCAACTATTTGTCCACCTAATGGGACGCTCAAAATATCCCCAACCTGAACATTAAATTGGGCTGGAATATTGTAAGTGTATAAGGCTTGAATCCCCGGACAATCTACTAGTACCTCTACTAATCCTTGCATCTTATGACCCACAGCATATCCGGTAATCGGTTCAGCTACTAAAGTTAGAGTAGAGAGATTGGGATTAGACATTAGACCTCTGGCATAAATCGGTGGTTAGGAGTTCTTGAGAGACAGCTTAGAATACGATTAATTCATAATTTATAATCGATGCAGCACTTATTATCAACTAGATTTCAAGGGGCACTAATGGGTGGTAATATTATTTATCTCACCCCTGACCAGATTGCCCCCAATCAACTGACGACTGATACTACCCCAGCTATACTAGGTGGAATTGCCAGCTTGATTCGGTCTGGTGGTTTTGATGCCCAGGATTGGATACAAAGTACTTCGATCTCTGGGAAGAATCCCGATCGGGCGATCGTCGCGATGCTACCATTAATGTTGTTTTTCCATGACGATCGCCCTAAATTACGGGAAATTATCATCAATGTCAGCCATAGCTTGACACTAGACTGGGAAACCTGCTCTAGCGCAGTGGCAATCGGGTACATTATATCTCGATCGATCTCAGAAACCTTCAGCCCTAGCGAGATCCTCTCTCAACTTATGGACGAGATGACCAATCTCCATCCCTTATTATTTCAGCATCTCAGCACGATCGATCGACTACTATCACAGTCCAGTAGTTTGGCTCAAGTTACCCAAAGATTAACGATCTCCTCACACCCAATTATCACCCCAACAGTCTTAGCTATTTATTGCTTCCTTTCCACCCCTGAAGACTTCAGTCTAGCAATTCGCCGCGCCCACCAGATCGAAGATCGATCTCACCTCACTTGTGCCCTCACCGGCATCCTCGCGGGAGTTCACAATAGTTCTACAGGTATTCCCCTCAATGGTTTACTCGCTACCCCACAACGCGAACAGTGGCTGACAGCAGCCGAAAACTTGCTCAACGCATGGGCAGGTGTCTATGCTGTCAACAGCGAAACTCCCATCGGTTTATTGCCACCGAGTAACCAATTTGCCATTCCTTACGCCCTACCTGTCGCCGCCCCAAAAGTGATGCAACGCCGAAATTAGAGGATAGCGCAGATTCCTTACTCGTGATTCTTCCTCACCCATTGTCTAAATTCTTTTCTAGCTTCACTCATTAATATTTCCGAACTACGCTCTAAAATTCTGGTGTGTCCTTCATGAATCGGTAATGTGGGAAATAACGAACTAGTGACAGATTCGAGATAATGCCCATCTACTAGGATAAACTTCGACGGTAATTGTAATCGGCGCATCATTGGGGTCTATGGCAATTAAGAGGATGCTAAATACTTGCTCTGGGGTATTGACAACTTGGATGACATTTTCTGAGTCAAAGGTTTTAAACTAAGAATAGATAGTCATAGGTGAAAAGATGAGTCCACAATTACAACAAGTACTGAGTGACATAGATCGATTGTCGCCAACAGATCGAATTCAGGTGATGACTCATGTAATCGAGAGCATCAAGGAATATGTACCGATAGAGCCAGTCAGACCGCAGCGGAAGTGGAGTGATTTGAGAGGAATGGTGATGGCTCCGTTGATGGGTGAAGATGCTCAAGATTGGGTATCTCGGACGCGACGAGAAGGAGACGAACATCGCGAAAGTCTATTAAGAGCGGAATGATGAAAATTGAGGAAGTATTAAGGAGTGTCAAACGATTATTTTTGGATACAGCACCAGTAGTTTATTTCGTGGAGCAAAATCCTGAGTTTATTGCTAGAGTGGAGCCAATTTTTGCCAGATTAGATTTAGATATAATTGGTGTCATTTCAGCGATAACTTTGGCTGAATGTTTGGTTTTCCCGATTAAGCGTGGATTCACAGATGTAGAACAAGCTTTTGAAGAAGTCGTCAATAGCGACAGGGTGGAATTTATTGTTACCGATCGAGAGATTGCTAAACTGACAGCGATAATTAGAGCTAAATACAATTTTCAACTTCCTGATTCTATTCAAATTGCTACGGCGATCGAATCTAACTGTGATGCTTTTTTAACTAATGATATTGCTTTGAAAAAGGTAACGGAGATTAGGTCAATAGTTGTAAGTGAGTTGGAGATATAATGGAAATGCTATTTGAGAAATTCATCGTCAAGCGATCGATTTGAACATCATCGAACCTCTTGGGTAGAACTCGTTCGATCTTTAGCAGGAGCTTGGGCAGAGGATTTCCCTTCTTTGACGGAGATTCGGACAGGAGCGTTAGATATCGAAAGGGAAAGTCTGTAGATGTATGTTTTAGATACAAATATCGATCGATAACAGGTAGATTGTTTGGAATGGAAATTATTGTGTAAAGATCGATCGAATATAATTAGAAAATGGAGACAATTACGACCCTCATCCACAATCCTGAACGCCTCGAAAACCGACTTCAAGAAATCCCCCCCGAACCTGGAGTATATTTCATGCGGGATGCGACCGATCGCATCCTCTATATCGGTAAATCTAAAAAACTCCGTTCCCGCGTCCGCTCCTACTTCCGCGAAGCCAACACCCACACCCCGCGCATCGCCATGATGGTGCGTCAGGTGGTCGAAATCGAATTTATTGTCACGGACAGTGAAGCTGAAGCACTAGCTCTAGAAGCTAACCTAATTAAACAGCATCAACCCTATTTTAATGTTCTCCTCAAAGACGATAAGAAATATCCCTATATCCTAATTACTTGGTCGGAAGATTATCCCCGCATTTTACTAACTCGCAATCGCCGACTCGGTAAAGGCAAAGATAAATATTATGGCCCTTATACCGATTCCCAACTTCTAAGAAATGTTCTGTACACGATTAAACGGATATTTCCGCTCAGACAAAGACCCCAACCACTGTTTAAAGATCGCCCCTGTCTCAACTACGATATCGGTCGGTGTCCAGGTGTTTGTCAGAGTTTAATTGCCCCAGTAGACTATCGCCAAACAGTCGAGAAAGTAGCCATGATTTTTCAGGGGAGAACTGGAGAACTGCTCGATACTTTAACTACGCAAATGCACCAAGCCGCTGAGAATTTAGAATTCGAGCAAGCGGGACTGATTCGCGATCGAATTAATAATCTCACCGCCCTAAATGCCGAGCAAAAAGTCGCTCTTCCCAATGATACCGTCTCTCGCGACGCGATCGCCCTTGCGGCTGATGACAAGACGGCTTGCATTCAACTATTCCAGATTCGTGCCGGAAAATTGGTCGGCAGATTGGGATTTATCGCCGAAGTTCAATCTCTTTCTGGAGACTCCGAAGAACGGGGGGCAATTCTCCAACGAGTCCTTGAAGAGCATTATCAATATGCCGATCCTGTCGAGATTCCCCTAGAAGTTTTAGTCCAGCATGAATTAATCGACGGTGAAATCTTAGCCAGTTATTTAAGCGATCGAAAGGGGCGAAAAGTGACGATTATTAGTCCCCAGCGGCAAGGTAAAGCCGAGCTAATCGAGATGGTCGAAAAAAATGCCATCCACGAACTTACTAGGCTTCAACGCCAAAGCGAACGCAATCTGACATCTTTACAAGATCTCGCTGAAATCCTCGATTTACCCGAACTTCCCCACCGGATTGAAGGTTATGATATTTCCCACATTCAAGGCTCTAATGCCGTTGCCTCCCAGGTCGTATTTATCGACGGGTTGCCAGCCAAACAGCATTATCGCCACTATAAAATTCAAAATCCCGATATTCAGATCGGACATTCTGATGATTTTGCCAGTCATGCGGAAATTGCCCGCCGCAGATTTCGGAAATATGCGGGTGGGGTAAATACCGATGATGCCAATTTCCCTGATGTCGTGATGATTGATGGGGGGAAGGGGCAACTATCCGCAGTGATGAAGGTACTTGAAGAACTAAATCTCGCCGATAAAATGTGTATCGTCAGCCTTGCCAAACAACGAGAGGAAATCTTTCTCCCTGGTGAGAGCCTACCGTTGCTCACCGAAGCCGAGCAGCCAGGAGTCCAACTGCTGCGCCGAGTACGGGATGAGTCGCACCGCTTTGCCGTTAGTTTCCATCGCCAACAACGCAGCGAGAAACAAATAAGATCGCGCCTCGATGATATTCCCAGATTAGGTAGCCATCGCCAGAAACAGCTACTGAGTTATTTTCACTCGATCGATTATATCCGCGCTGCCAGTGTCGAAGAACTAGCTAAAGCTCCAGGGATCGGTCATCATACGGCTAATGAGATCTATAACTACTTCCATCCAGAATCCAACTAGATGTAGGAGAAGATACAGCACAGGTGCTGAATGCGCAGATATGTTAACAAATAAGTTGGGTTTCGCTCGCGCTTCAAACCACCTACAATCTCTAATATTATCGTTCCCCATCGCCCATTGCCCATCAAAATATTAAATTAATCTACGAGTGGAGCCACGTTCCTTGGTAGGAATGTTATTTTAGATAGATGCACGATCTACAGTGTTGGTACAAAGTACTCGAACTAGAGCCTGGAGCATCACTAGAAGAGGTGAATCAGGCACATAAAGACCTGGCATTGGTTTGGCATCCCGACCGCTTGCCCAAGGACAGTATCCGTTTGCAAGAAAAAGCTCAAGCCAAGCTCAAAGAAATTAATCATGCCCGCGACCAATTGCGCGCCCACAAAGCCCAACAGTCTAACGGACGAGCGCAGACAACAGCTTCGACACAGCGACAATACTCACAACCGCGCCAACCGCCACCAGCTCAGCCAGAGGCCACACCGCAGTATCGACAACCAGATTATCAAACGCCGAGGGCAAGCGATCGGCAAAGTTACCCACAAGCTCAAGCGACAAGAACATCTAGTAGACAGCAACAAACCCAAACAACTAACCGCACTCCTAGTCAACGTCCCGATCTCAGCGGCATCGACTGGAGTGGCAAGGATTTGAGCGAACGCGATTTTTCCAGCCGCAACATGAGCAATGCCAATCTCAGCAATGCCAATCTCAAGGATTGTTTTTTACATGGCATCAATTTACATGGAGCTAATCTACACCGAGCTAATCTGTTTAGGGCAAACTTGCTGCAAGCTAATTTGAGTAATGCCAACCTGCGGGAAGCTAATTTAATTGGCGCGGATCTGAGTGGTGCCAATTTGAGCGGTGCAGACCTCACTGGGGCAAAAATTGAAGTGGGCACAAAAATGATGGTGCGGTTGATGGGCGCAAATCTCACAGGCACTATTATGCCAAATGGTCAGATTCACATTTAATGGAAATATTCTTAAATCTTTCAGTATTTTTTCGGTGGAATTAGTCAATTCGACCGCCGCAGACGGCGCGCAAGCTTCGGGAAATATTGAAATTAGCTATGTCTTAAAACGTTCGATCGAATGCTCACGATCCGCGACTGTGGCGGCTGAGACGTTGCCGATCCAGACATTGCAATCATTTTCAGCTTGTCTCTAGCTAACCGGGGGTTCGGTTATTGCACCAACACTAGTGAATTTGTATTTTTGTATACTAATATTAAGGGAAATTTATCTACCGGAGTAAGGAAAGTTAAGATGGCATCGGAGAGTCTTAACTAAAGTTAACTCCATCAGCTAAAATAAGCCCGTACAAATCGATCGGATAGGAGATACCTTCAGCACGTGAG
Organism: Chamaesiphon sp. VAR_61_metabat_425; assembly: GCA_031425415.1. Classification (GTDB taxonomy): domain Bacteria; phylum Cyanobacteriota; class Cyanobacteriia; order Cyanobacteriales; family Chamaesiphonaceae; genus Chamaesiphon. The sequence continues at coordinate 20,838 of JANPJH010000159.1, forward strand.
CCAGCAACAACTTGCCCAACTGCGGCGTTACAATCCACAAACAATCGCTAGTTATTACAATCAACGTCCGTGGCTGGTCATCTGGCGAGCATTGACAGTTATTTGGTTGTTTGCTGGACTGGGGATTGGCTTACTACTGGATCGATCGATTGGGCATATCGAAGCCAATAAATACGAACGCGCTAACCAGCTACGGGAAGTATTAACACATTTAGGTGCAACTTACATTAAAGCTGGGCAGTTGCTCTCGACTCGCCCCGATTTGGTTAAAAAAGACTTCCTCGAAGAACTAATTAAACTACAAGATCAACTCCCCGCATTTGATAACGAGCTGGCAATGCAAATCATCGCCAGTCAACTCAAAAGACCTGTAGATGAAATATATGCCCAAATATCTGCCTATCCAGTTGCAGCAGCAAGTTTAGGTCAAGTTTATAAGGCTAAGTTATATAGTGGCGAAGAGGTTGCCGTTAAAGTTCAACGTCCCAACCTAATGCCTATCATCACTCGCGATTTGTACTTAATGCGTTGGGTGGCGACTTGGGTTAAACCATTCCTACCATTGAATCTTGGGGATAATCTTACCGTAATTGTAGATGAGTTTGGGAGTAAGTTATTTGAAGAGATTGATTATGAAAATGAGGGTCGCAATGCTGAGAAGTTCGCGACCAATTTTCAAGACGATCCAACTGTCAAAGTTCCAGCTATTTACTGGCGATATACTACTCAAACAGTCTTGACACTAGAGTGGATTGATGGAATCAAGTTGACTGATTTAGCCGCAGTGAAAGCGGCTGGACTCGATCGAGATAATTTGATTCGGATTGGTGTGACATCGGGATTGCGGCAGTTATTAGAATTTGGTTTCTTTCATGCCGATCCGCACCCTGGCAACTTATTTGCCCTCGCCGATGGACGGATGGCGTTTATCGATTTTGGGATGATGGATCAACTCACCCAACATACCAAAGAAACGATCGCCGGATCGGTCGTTCACTTAATTAATAAAGATTATCAATCTCTAACTGATGATTTTATTAAACTTGGCTTCCTGACTTCAGATATCGATATTTCGCCGATTATTCCGGCTCTAGAACGGGTACTAGGTAACGCCATCGGCGAGAGTGTTGGAAACTTCAATTTCAAGACCATCACCGATGAATTCTCCGAATTGATGTTTCAATATCCCTTCCGGATTCCCGCTCAATTTTCGCTGATTATTCGATCGCTAGTAACTCAAGAAGGTGTTGCACTCAGTCTCAATCCAGACTTTAAGATTATTGAAATTGGCTACCCCTACGTCGCCCAAAGATTACTCAACGGTGAAACGCCCGAAATGCGCCGCCGTTTACTCGAAGTAGTGATTAAAGATGGTAAGTTGCAATGGCAGCGTCTAGAAAATATGCTTGATATTGCCCGCAGTGAAGGGAATTTCGATTTGTTACCCACTGCTCAATTAGGGCTAAAATTCTTAATGTCTGATGAGGGACAATCGCTCCGCAATCAAATTGTCATGGCACTAACCGACGATAATCGCCTCCACGTCGCTGAAGTTCAACAACTATGGAATTTGGTTAAAGATGAACTTAAACCAGCTAAATTATTTAATGTGGCGATCGGCGCTCTGGCTGAAAGTGTGCCTAGAGCGATCGGCGACTTGTCTGCTGTGGGTGTAAGTTCTTTACTGAACTCGTTAAGTAATAATGGTAAATAACCGGAACTAACTGGAAATCATCTAAAAGCCCCCTAAATCAGGGGGCTTTTGATTTTAATCTTATTTCTCAGGCTCTTTGCAATATTGAGTCAGTCCTGTCACTAGATCTCGTTCGGGACTAACAATATCTTGATATTTTCGCAAACCTTCATTAACTTTAGTAAGTTTTCTCTGTTTAAAACTAATCACCAGTTGTTTGTTAATTTCCACAATACCTTGATACATAGTCAAAAACTGACCTTTGTATGTTTTTAATTTCTCATCGCTGACGCTCACAGCTTCCATTTCTTTAGCTGCTTTGTCAAAAATTCCCACTGACTTTTCGATCGTTGTCACATCATCAGTAGTCCCAGCGGCAGTAATAGTTTTAGTATCTATCACTGTTTGATTGACTACTTTAATTATGTTGGCGCACTGAGATACCTTGCCGCCACTACAGCCAACCAGCGCAAAGCTTGTCGAGATCGCCATCAAAACAATCCCAACCCGCTGCAATCGAAATTTCATTTACCCTACCTCACAACACACACCAAATGCCCCTAATCTTAGCCTATTTTTCCGAACAATTTAACTAGTGATTGTCCTAGAATTGGTCTTTGCGACCGCGAATCCGGGCAAAGGTTTCGACATCACTCTGGCTAGCTACAGTAGCTTGAAGTGCGGCTACATCCCAGCGGAGAAAAGGGTTAGTGCGCTTTTCGACACCTAGATTGGTTGGCACGGTGGGGATATCATGATCGCGTGCTACGGTGACATCGACTAACCTCTGTTGGAGTTCGTGATTCTGCGGATCGACAGTAATGGCAAATTTGAGATTGCCCAGGGTGTATTCGTGGGCACACCAAATGCGGGTATGATCGGGGAGTTGCCGCAATTTAGTCATCGATGAGACCATTTGCGCTGGCGTACCTTCAAATAATCGACCGCAGCCACCAGCAAAAATTGTATCCCCACAGAATAATTCGCCCGGTGTGTCATCGGTGACGGGTGGGAAATAGTAAGCGATATGGGCGCGAGTATGTCCGGGGATAAAAAAGACCTCTGCTTCGCGATCGCCAAACTGCACTCGATCTCCATCGCCCAAATATACCTGCTGTCCAGGGATGCGCCCTCGATCTTCAGCACCACCGTAAACACAGACATTCGGGAATGCTGCAATTAATTCTTTGTTCCCACCTACATGATCGCCATGATGATGGGTATTAAAAATCGCCACAAGTGCAACTTGTTGACGGGCTAATTCTGCCAATACTGGTGCGGCTTCAGCCGGATCGACAACTGCACCAATTTGACGCTCTCGATCGATCAGCACAAAGATATAGTTATCAGATAAAACGGGGATGCGAATGATTTCCATAGGAGTTGGGAGTTGGGAGTTGGGAGTTGGGAGTTGGGAGTTGGGAGTTGGGAGTTGGGAGTTGCGGCTCGCGTAACTCCTATCGGAGTGGCTTCGCCAACGTCGGGTTCCCCGACGGTTTAGCGAGACTAGACAGGGAGTTAGGAGTTAGGAGTTAGGAGTTAGGTGTTAGGAGTTGGGGAGAAAAAGCATTTCCCCTTTGCCCTTTTCCCTTTCCTCCATTATCCAATCTCTCAGCATTTGCGG
>JANPJH010000160.1:0-6031 GCA_031425415.1 Chamaesiphon sp. VAR_61_metabat_425
AGGATTGGAGTCAATTACGACTAAGGGTTTGAAGGAGGCTTTTGCTAAAGATCTGGGACTCAATTTCTTTGTGGAAAGCGAGATCCTCAAACTGCGATCGACTATTCGCGCTGGTTTAGAAGCTGGACAGTGGGATCTAAAGATGGGGGATCGCGTGTATATCAATACGCCCCAAGCTAAGGTGGTTATTCCCGATAACATCGAATTTTCCGATCGCCAGGTATTGTATCGACGCGGGATTCTCCAACTACCAGTCCCCCGTGAAATCGAACTTAGTGCCCAACCTTTCCCAGGGGAGCCAGATAGTCAGAAAGTACCTGTCAGAGTCAAATGGCGAGCGATCGGGGCGATCGGCGTACAGTTGTTTCAAGATGGAATTTTAGTTCCCAACAGTTTCCGTCCGGCGGATGAATATACAGGCGAGATAACCAGTACCAGCTTGTTTAAACTGGTGGTTGATTATGGCGATGGGGAGGTGCTATCTCAGGAAGCTAAGGCAGTACAGTGGACTTCCTATAGCAGTAATGGGGAGATCGGCGATCCTCTCGTGGCAACTCAATTGGGTGTCTATGCGGTGAAAATTAACCCTGTGGAGCTACCAGTAGGTAGTTTGAATAGTATTTTCAATGAGTGGCGCGATCGAGTCCACGATCGCAAAATTGCCGCCGTTGAGAGTTTGGAGTTAACAGTTGCCGAGATTGTAGACTATCGCAAGCTGACTACTGCCTTACCCTTATTGATGCGCTTCCCGATCGAAATCGACCAATTAGTTACCGTTCAAACGGGCAATCGGTTTCTGCGGTTGGAATATCAGGGGGAGATTAAGGGCTTCCAAACCTTAGCTAGTTCGGTGAATACCTTTTTGACCGATCCAGAGATGCGGGCGGAGGTTTCGCTGAAGATGCGGCTGAATTTTGCTACTCCCGTTTTACCGGAAGGAACGGAAATGCAATCGATCGAGCAGACATTGGGCAGAAATCCGATCGAACGGGGACATCTAGCGGTGACAGTGGTTTATGAGTGAAGATGTGGGTGACAGGCAAGATGTCTGTCCCACAATCATCTGTAAGACAGGCATCTTGCCTGTCTGAGTCAGGCTTAAATTTGTGTGTATTCCCCTAGACCAAAGGACGGGAAGAGGAGAGAATAGAAACGTTACCTGGAGAATCTGTCGTGCAAGAGTTTCAACTGCGGGTTGTCCCGATCGACAATAATAATTTTGCGCTAGAGCTATACCAATGCGCCTATAAGCAAGCGGGGGAAAAACGTCGCCCTGCTGCCAAACGAGTTGGACGGCTGAAGGGGCAATCTTTGGTACAAGCACGACAAGCAGTGTATGACTGTCTCAAGGTTAATAACTACGATCCCAAGACATTAAAACACTCTCGCCAAAATGCCTATGTTCTCAGTGAGTTGTCGGGTGTAAATTTGGCGTTGCTCTTTCAAGCTCTCCAACCCTTATCGAAGTTAGAACGCATTGCCAACATTACAGCGGGTGTAATGGCGATGAGTAATGAGGAGGCGCACTACTGGTTTGCGAAAGTGAGTAATGGCGATCGTCACCGTGCTTTACGGGCAATTCGGGTACTATTGGGCGATTGAGATGATAATGGAGTGCTATGGGGTGTAAGTTATTTGCTCAGTAATGGGCATACTTACAAAAGACATACTACACAGAGCTTCGTTACAACAACCATGCTTTGCAGTACAAAGTCACTATTTTTAGACGCAAGCTACCTTGTAAACTGAGCAAAACCGTACAGAACGACAACCTACTGAGAGTATGGATTGTGTCTCAAGGCTCTAGACTATGTGTAAAATTAAGATATATTGTAAATAATTTAATAAACCATATATACTTCATTCTCGTACATGGCTAACTGAAATATAAATCCTAGTCCGTCTGAACAAGACTTCCAGAGATTGCGCCCAAACGCTCTCTAACGACTTGTCTTCTCGCTTGTGCTTGGAGGAGTCGATTTACACTTTATTCATTAGTATATATATTCTGTTTTTAAAACTCAAACGGTTTCCTGTAGATGAAAAATGACATCCTCTAATCCACCGATATCTAATCCACCGATAGTTGAAGCTATATTTCATTTAGTTGTCGAGCGTGACAGTGATTTCGATCGTGAGGTATTGAATGAATATGCAAAATATATTACAGAAAATTTCCCTGATTTTAGCCAAGAAGAAAAAAGATTTATAAAGAATGATGTAACATTTAAACTGGATGATTTAGATAACATCACTTCTTCAGTGAGTAATATCTTAGAAGGATATATGCTATCTTCAAATGACAAAGCTAAAGTCATTCAAGCTAATACGAGCAGCTTTTCTTTTAGTAAATTGCAACCTTATGAGACATGGGATATCTTTTATAAAGAAGCAAACATTTTTTGGGGAAAATACTTTGAAATAACTTCAGCTAGTAGAGTTAAAAGGCTCAGTCTACGTTATCTCAACCGTATCATGGTACCTTCTGAAAAAAAAGCAATTAACCTCCAAGACTATATAAAAATCTGTCCTGAAGTTTCTGATGATTTATCTATGACAATCTCAGGCTATTTTATGCAAATAGCCCTTGATTCCAAAACTTATTACCCATCTAGAGCAATTGTCAATCAAACAGTTGGTGGTGAAGTAAATGGAGATACCAATGATGATTCAACATTTATCCCCTTGATTTTTGATATTGAAGTTTTTCAGGATGTAGACCTTTATGTTCAAGATAGCTCTATAAAGTCTATTTTTGTTGATAACTTACGACCCTTCAAGAATGACATATTCTTCAAGAGTGTCACTAATAAATCACAGGAGTTTTTTCAATGATTAATAAAACCTGTTCCAAAAGCTATATTAATACCGTAACAAAGCCAACTTACGCTCTTTTTGCAAGTTCTAGTAAAGGGCAAAGTCAAGAATACGGGCGAGTTGAAGCACAAATAAACGATCGAGAGCGTAATGACACTCAACTTCAATATGTTCTTGAGAGTATCAATGACATTAATGTGTTTGAGCGTCGAGCAGAATGTCTAAGAGATTTACTGCTTGAAGATCGTACTGCTTTGTCTGAAAAAGAGATAACAGATATAAGCAATATTTTCAATCAAAGTCAACAATTAAGCGATAGTAATCAAGAAAAAATTCAAGTTGTTCTGTTATCGCTAGCTGGTTTACTAGAGCCACTAATAGAGAATACACACTATTCTCAGGAAATAGCATCTATTGTTAAAATTTTGTTAAAGTCTCCTGTGAAAGCCTTAAGATATGCGGGGTTAGATATTATCGCGGCTGGACTGAATATATCTCCCATCGCAGATAAGTTATTAGAAGAAGCAAAAATCTTGCTGAAAGATGAAGAGTCAGGATATGTTCTTGATTACGTGGAGTCCCTTTAGTTTGTGGAGCAATTTTTTTATTATCGAAGCTTGAGTCAAAGTGCGGGTATTTGGAGAACGGGGAAAGAACTAAAAAGTTTTCCCCCACATACTAACACTAGCAATTACTTGAGTCCCATGATACAGGGAAAAGGATTTCCTTCACTCTGGAAATCCTCAAGTAATGAAGATTTAGAGAGAATTGCTTTGGGCATTATGTTGTGCAGGGGGCATCTTGATAAGCTAGAACTGATTGGTTTCGATCCATACTGCTTCTCACAAACGAAAATTCATGTCGTACAATCTACCAATCTTCAGTTTCCTTTGCCGCTAGTTGCTAGTTTACATTACGAGTTAGATATAACTGTTGATAGTAATGATAAAGAGTTGATAGATTCAATTGAAATTTTCTTACAATGTCATGGAAATATCAAAAGATTTCCAAAGTCGCCGACAACAACTGGACTAGAGTTAAGTGTAGTGGATTTAGCAAGTAAGTATATCGCAGAAATTGATGGAGAGAATTACATAGAAACTGCCAAAAAATGGATTGATGATTATGAGAAAAAGCTTAAAGCACAACAAAAATAGTAGAACCAAAATCTATTTGTGCGGCAGCGGAAACTGACTAACTAGACAACTAGACTGTGTTCGATCGATCGATTCAGAAGGGAAGCAGAAACAGATCGGTCTTTGAGATCGATCGATCTCCGTGTCACAGGGGTATCATGCAGATAGGCTGTATTGCCCATTCTCAAAAGCCCGCCCTCTGATTTCCCATGACTAAACGTAAGCCTGTTTTCATCGAAAAGATTTTCCCGATTAAGTTGCTCAATGAGCAGGTGTATTACGAGAATGGGGGGAATCCATTTAAGGGGTTGCATCGTTGGTATTCGCGGAAGCCCTTATCTTTCAGTCGGGCTTCGGTGTTGGGTTCGATTTTACCTGCGGATGTCTCGATGGAGGAGTTTGAGTATCTATTGGGCTTGGAGAAGCGGGAATATCGCAACAAGGAGACAAAGCTATACAAAACGCCACCTTCACCAGATCGGATTAAACAGGTTCATGCTTTGTGTGAGGGTATGTGGGGAACTTCTACGCCGACGGTGCTTGATGCTTTTGCTGGGGGTGGGAGTATCCCGTTTGAGGCGGCGCGGTATGGGTTGAATGTGCTGGCTTCGGATTTGAATCCGGTGGCGGTGGTGACAATGAAGGCGGCGATTGAATTTCCGCTCAAGTTTGGTCCCGATTTGCAGCAGGATATCGATAAGTGGGTTAAGTGGGTTGGGAATGAAGCTGAGAAGCGGTTGGCTGAGTTTTTTCCCTCTGAGCCGAATGAGACGGTGCAGAATTATTTATGGGCGCATACGGTGGTATGTCCGAGTTGTGAATCGGTTGTGCCTCTGAGTCCGAATTGGTGGTTGAGTAAAACGAGTAATTACGCTGGTAAGGGACAAGCTCGGAAAATTACTAGTGATTGGTATGCGGTGCGCCCGATTCCCAATCTTGAGCAGAAGCGGGTGGATTTTGAGTTGGTGAAAGGGCTGAAGGGAGAGGGGGACTCGATCATGCTTGAGTCGGGGGAGGAGTACGATCCGAGTACGACGACTACTATTAGTGGTGCGGTTGGAAAATGTCCGAATTGTGGCAGTGTGATTGAGAATCAAATTATCATGAACGCTGCCAAAAATAAGCAAATTGATTATCAATTGTATGCAGTTGCTTTCAAGCGAGGCAAAAGAGGATTGGAATTTAGAATTCCAAACGAAGCCGATTTGCTTGCCTTGGAGAGAGTCGAGCAATTTTATGTGAAATCGATGGCTTATTGGCAAGAAAATGCTTATTTGCCAGACAATGAAATACCCGAAGGGAAAGAATTAGATGAACAAATTCGGATATTCTGCCCTCGCTGGATGGATATGTTTAACTCTCGCCAACTTTTGACATTGGTTACTTATGTAGAAATTATCAATGAGGCAAAGGAAAAACTGCGGCTTGAGTATGAACCCGATCGAGTGGACGCGATCGCTACTTATTTAGCCTTGGTACTCGATCGATGTGTTGACAAAAATTCTAGGCTTGGTCATTGGCATTCTAGTAGAGCATATCCAGAAATAGCAATGGCACAACACGCTCTAAATTTAAATTGGAACTATCCTGAAACTTCTGGAAATGGTGAATTATGGAACTCGTGTGCTGATGCTTTTGTCTCAGACTATAGCAGTCTGTGTACTATTTTAGGAGCTAAAAATAGTCTAAAGGGTACATTAAAAGTTGATAATTATACTCATAAATCAATTAAAATAAACTTGGCTTCAGCAGATAGCCTAATCCACATCGCTGATGATTCGTTGGACGTTGTTGTTACCGATCCACCTTATTATTCGACGATTCAATATGCCGAGCTTTCAGACTTTTTCTATGTTTGGCAAAAACGGACTTTAGGTGATATCTTTCCAGACCTATTTTGGGCAGAATTAACCGACAAAGATCGCGAAGCCGTTGCCAATCCTTCTCGCTTCCGAGGCATGGGAACTAGCCCCGAAGAACTCGCCAACCAAGATTACGAAGCAAAGATGGCTCTGGCATTTGCTGAATACTACCGCGTCCTGCGGGATGATGGCGTAATGACAGTCCAATTCAACCAC
>JANPJH010000161.1:0-13837 GCA_031425415.1 Chamaesiphon sp. VAR_61_metabat_425
CCCGTGTTTTTTTTTGAAAATACAAACCACTTTGGGCGCTCAATAACCCACCCCTACCCCCCCCCCAACACCAACTACTTTTTTGTTGGGTGTATATTCTCCGCTTGGGGGTTTTTTCCCCCACCAAATTCCCTCGGCGTAAGTAACATCCCAGGTAGAGAATCACTACAACTACCGCAGGGATTGGATTTGGAGTTTCGGAGTATCGATTCAGCAACAAACACTCGCTGGATCGCGGTCAAAAGTAGTATGTTTCTCGATCGTGATGGTCATCCTACCCGCACCATCGGCATCCATATGGATATCACCGAAAAAAAACAACTCGAAGCTCAATTCCTCAGAGCGCAACGCTTGGAAAGTCTGGGCACTCTGGCTAGTGGCATCGCCCACGACTTAAATAATGTCCTCACGCCGATTTTATCAGTCGCGCAGTTATTACCGCTGAGATTGCCAGATCTCGACGCTCGCACCCAAAATCTGCTCAAAATCTTAGAATCTAGTGCCCGCCGAGGGGCAGATTTGATTAGCCAAATTTTATCCTTTGCCCAAGGCATCGAAGGCAAGCACGTATCGATCCAACCCGCGCACCTGCTCCTAGACATTCAAAAGCTCGTCGAACAAACCCTACCCAAATCAATCTCGATCGATCGATATATTCCTGCCGATTTGTGGACGGTATCGGGGGATATGACTCAACTCCATCAGGTACTGATGAATCTGTGTGTCAATGCCCGTGATGCCATGCCCCAAGGTGGGACCATCAGCATCGAAGCTAACAACCTGTCGATCGATCGAGCCTTCGTCCGCACCCACCTAGATGCTAAAGAGGGAAATTATGTAGAGATCGTCGTTACCGATACTGGAACTGGAATTGCGCCCCAACTGCTCGATCGGATTTTCGATCCATTCTTTACTACCAAAGAGATCGGTAAAGGCACGGGTTTGGGTTTATCCGCAGTACTCGGTATTATCAAAAGTCATGGTGGCTTTCTAGATGTCCAAACTCAAGTAGATCGGGGTACCCAATTTCATGTCTATTTACCTGCCAGCAATACACCAACTCAGCCCTGTCAGGACGAGCCAGAACTACCTTCCGGTCAGCAACAGCTAATTTTGGTAGTAGATGATGAAATCGCCATTTCTGCGCTGATTAAAACCACTCTGGAGACATATAATTATCGAGTCTTGACCGCTAATAATGGTGCCGAAGCAATCGCGATCTATCACCAGCATCGCGAAATCGCCAGTGTCCTGATCGATATAATGATGCCAGTCATGGACGGACTCACCACCGTAACTGCCCTCCATCAGCTCAATCCCGATTTACCCATCGTAGCCATGAGCGGACTCAGTTCGGTAGATTCAGTAGCTCAAGCCAAACGCTTTGGGTGCCGATATTTTCTGCCTAAACCTTATACTACCAAGAATTTATTGCAGATAGTTTTTGACTCGACGCGATCGAGTGGTGCTTAGAATGCCTGGAACGCATCCTGCTGCGAAGGCAGCTTCAGCTCTAACGTGATGGGGAATTAACCTCTGCCCAGTCAACTGCTTGCTGATGAATTGTGGCTAGTTCTGCGGGGGAAATTTTTTCCAGGTTTTTGAGGATTAGTCCCATTCTGCCTTGGGATTGGAGTTGTTCGCGGTGTCTAGCCAAAAAGTCCCAGTAGAAGTAATTGAATGGACAAGCATTTTCCCCCAGGCGTTCTTTGTGGTTGTATTGACAACCGGAACAGTAGTCGCTCATTTTGTTGATGTAATTGGCGGAAGCTGCGTAGGGTTTTGAGGCAAGGATACCGCCATCAGCAAATAAACCCATCCCCAAAACGTTAGTCTGCATCACCCAATCGTAGGCATCGATGAAGGCGGAATGAAACCAGTTTTCGACTGCTTGGGGGTTTAATCCGGCGATAAGAGCGAAGTTACTCAAAATCATCAACCGTTGGATATGATGAGCATAACCAATTTCTTCAGTTTGAGTGAGGGTTTGGCGCAAGCAGTTCATTTTGGCTTTACCTGCATCCCAAAAAAAGGCGGGTAATGATCGATCGTGATTGAACCAATTCAGTTGAAAATAGTCATCATCGACGTGGTGATATAATCCATACATATATTCTCGCCAACCGAGAATTTGGCGGATTAGTCCTTCGACACTATTGAGATCTAAACCGCGATCGTGATAGGCTTGCTCGACTGTTTGAATTACTTCTAACGGTTTCAATAAGCCGATATTTAGATAAGGCGATAGTAATGCGTGCCACATGGTGGTTTCTCCTGTCACCATCGCGTCTTGATATGGCCCAAATGTGGGGAGTCGTCGATCGATAAAGTTATCGAGTACTTGTAATGCTTCTGCTCTGGTTACACCCCAACCAAATGATTCGAGTTTTCCGTAAGTGGGAAGATCTAAGTTCTTAACTTTAGTTATTACCGCTTTGGTAATTTCATCTGGTCTAAACCATAATGGGGCTGGTGGTTTCAAGCCACCTTTGGGTGATTTACGATTCTCTTTGTCGAGATTCCATTGTCCACCGATCGGTTTATCGCCATCCATCAAAATATTAAATTTCTGTCTGCCCGATCGATAAAAATATTCTAGTAATAAGCTTTTTCGACCTTGCGCCCACTCAGCAAATTCTGCGGTAGTCCATAAAAAATGATTGTCAGGAACTAGCTCAATTTTACATGGTAAATCTAGCGATTTAATTAATTCTCTGAACGGTCGATCGGCTGGATTCATTACCCGTAGTTCGGTAATTTCTCGATCTTTAATCCACTCTAATAAAGCAGTCTGAAAATCGTCAGCGATCGCATAGTGAACATTCCAGCCATCTCGTTCTAGTTCTGCCGCAAAATGTCGCATCGCTGACCAAATCAGCACAAATTTTTGCTGATGATAAGGACGCGATTTTAGATGATTTAGTGACTCGATGAGAATTACTGATGTCTGAGATTTTAGATTTTTACAGTTTTGTAAAGCTGTCTGATTCAAATCTAACCTGCCGCCTAAAATCCAAATCCCGATCGTCATATAAAATTAACTAATAGTTCATCGATAAACAGAACCCATATAATTACCCCATACCTGAGCAGCTTGCGCGCTACTACCTTTCGTGGGTGAGTTATTATCATTGCCGAGCCAGACTCCGGTGACGACTTTTTGGTTGGGAATAAATCCAATAAACCAGAGATCGACATTATCATCTGTCGTGCCAGTTTTGCCGACTTCGCCCTGTCCAATAGCGGCATTTTTACCAGTGCCATTAGTGACTACGCCGCGCATCATCGTCGTGAGGGTATCAGCAATTCCAGCGCGGAGGACTCGCCGGCTCGATTGTCGATCGGTCTCATGGTCATAGATAATCCGACATTGTTTAATTTGTTTAATATCGCAGTTGCTCGTATCATACACCCGTTTAATCACACGAGGTTGATGCCAGATTCCCCGATCGGCAACGGCACCATAAGCTCCGGTTATTTCTAGCATATTTACTTCACTTTGACCCAAAATCAGCGCAGGAACTGGATCGAGTTTAGATTTAATCCCCATTTTTCGGGCGGTTTCGATCGTCTTATCTAAACCGATATCTCGTGTCACCCGCAGTGCTGTCACATTTTCTGACAGGGTAAAACCCGTGTACATATTAGCCGATCCCGATGCGCCGTGGTTACAACCAGGGAATCGCCGACCCTCCCAACTGAGCGGATCGCAGGAATAGCTCTTTCCCGGCGATATACCACCTTCGATCGCGGCTGCATATCCAAACAGCTTAAACGTCGATCCGGGCTGGCGTTGGGCATCTGTGGCGCGATTAAATTGACTTTTCTGATAGTCCACACCCCCGACCATCGCTTTGACAATTCCGGTCCGACTATCAATGCTGACGATTCCACCTTGGGAAAACCGATAGGTACTGCCAGCATTAGCGATATTTTGGCGCAATGCGGCTTCGGCTTTTTCCTGCATCCGGAGATTTAAGCCTGTCTCGATCGCAAAGTTACCTTCCTTGGCTGTTTCACTGCCTAATAGTTCTTGGAGTTCCTGGAAGACATAACCATACAGATAGGGAGCTTTGGTATTCGTGCTGGGCAAACAGGCTTCCTGTCGATATTCTAGCCGCGATCTGCGGGCTTCTCTGGCTTCGGCTGGGGTAATAGCACCTGTTTCCAGCATTCGGTTCAAAACCAGGTTGCGTCGCTCGGTAGCTTTCATCCCCCTTCGCCCTTGTTTATCTTCCACACAGGGATTGAAAATATTTGGGCCTGGTAAAATGCCCACGAGCATAGCAGAATCTTGGAGGGTGAGGTCTTTGGCAGATTTTCCGAGGTAGTGTTGAGCGGCATCCTCAAACCCGTGGGCATCAACACCCAAAAAGACGCGGTTGAGATAGGTCAGGAGAATTCGATCTTTACTGTAGTTGGCTTCTAATTTGAGTGAGACCACAGCCTCCTTCATTTTTCGCTGTAAGCTATCCTCTGTGCCGACATACTTCCGAAACAAACTCCGCGCTACCTGCTGGGACAGAGTACTTGCTCCTTGAGTCGCTTTTCCTTTTTGTTTCGCCACCATTAACGCCCGTGCCACCCCCCAAGGATCGATGCCAAAGTGCCAATAAAAGCGACTATCCTCGGAAGCGATTAAAGCTTTAATAAGATTTGGTGAGAAATCTGTAAGTTGTTCGAGATCCCGGTGAGACTGGACTCGTGGCGGACGGAGGGGCGTTTCCAGATCCTCCGAATACACGACAACCGGGCCGGTACTATCCGGCAGCGGGCTAACATCAACTTTGCTGGATTCTGCCAAGACGGCTAGTAGCAATACACTCAAAATTCCGCCAGTCCCATACAATCCATATCGCAGGACTTGCATGTATGTAGGTGGCGGATCGAGATAAGTGATTTTGACGGCAGCTTTGAGTTCTGGGGGACCAAGGGTAAATGTATCACCATTTCGCAGGGTAATTCGATCGACTCGCTTTTTGCCGCGATAAATTCCATTAGTCGAACCCTCGTCTTTCATCAAGAAGGTTGTCCCCTTTTGGCGATCTCGCGTTAGGGATAAATGTACCCGCCCGACGATCTCATTTCGCACCACAATGTCACAAGATTGCGAACTCCGCCCTAAAGTGTACCTCTCACCCAACAGGGGGAAGATATCCGGCTCTGGTGCATCGGCATCTTGGACTAGGAGTTTGGGTACTCTGGCATTGGGCTTGAGTGCCAACCGAGTAAAGTTAACCTTTGTCTGCTGAATGGCTTGGGTCAGTTGAGCCAGGAGTGTCTTTTTGGGCGGCTGAGAAGACATTTAAAGGATGGGGGCTAGGACTAGGTGGGGTGAGGATAATTTTAATCTTTCAATCCCCAGGAATATGTTTATTCTAGCCTTCTTGGTCAGATTCTCGATCGGCCAGATATAGTCGAGCCTCCCATCCCCCCATCTGAATCGTTATTCACCATCCACTAAAACACTAATAACTATGTTTCGATCCAAGCTATGAGTTAACCAAAACATAATCTATTGATAACTTATTGCTTAACTGTTCCTAATCTAGACCCACTAAGCTATCTCTAGCTCTAGTCTGACTAGTAGCGACATAAGGGTGAGGTTACTGAGCAGAGGATCGACTCAGTAGCTTTTTATATTTAGGCGTAAGGCAATAGGCTTGTGATGTATAGATTTTTATTTAAGCTCGGTAGAAGATCTTCAGTTGTATTAGCAACTACTTTTCTCGTAACTGGTCATAGTTCAGTACAAGCTCAAACGGCACCTGATGTGTACACGTCTGAGTCCAAAACAGCAGATATTCAGCGCACTGATGCAATTTACCAGACATTGCAAGCATTGAATGCAAAGTATGATTGCATTCCATCTAACAGTGCGATTTTCAACACCAAGAAAAAAGTTATTAGTCGGGCGGAATTTGCTGCCGGTGCCACTAGCTGTATCCAGTCGATCGAAGAACTAGTCGCGAGAAGACCTCGCAAACCCGTCAAAAAAAGAAGAGTTGTGGCACCAGCACCAGCTCCAGAATTATTACCGCCTTCGCTCCCTGAACCGGCACCTGTAGCACCTCCACCACCTTTACCCGTTCAGCCCCCCGCACCCGTTGAGAGTAGCGAGGCAGCAGAAGATCCGATCACCCAGCAGGATATTGACGGAGTCAAAGCGTTAGTTAACGCTTTAAGCGAAGATCTTCAAGCTTTAGATGCACGGATCAAGAAAAATAGTTTCTCGACAACGACCAAGTTAACTGGCGAAGGTATCATCGCGTTTAGTGGCTATGGTGGTGTTAACGCAGTTGGTCCAACTGCCGCAGTTACCAATGCTGCTGGAGTTGTCACAACTGCGGCAAACCCTGGACGACTAGCGAGTAATAACATCTTTAGCAACAGACTTCGATTAAATTTCGATACTAGTTTCACTGGTAAAGATCGGCTCAGAAGCAGGTTACAAGCACGGAATAATACTCCCTTCAATACAGCCTTAACGGGGACAAATATGACCCGATTGGGCTACGATGGAAACAGCCCAGAGGATAACGATACTTTCCTCTCCGTATTCCAATACGATTTCCCTGTTGGTGACCAAACTAAAGTCAGAGTAGGCGTAATTGGTTATGAGTTTAACGATAACCAACCGACATTGAACCCACTGTTATCTAGTTCTGCTAATGGTTCGATTTCTCGCTTTGGTCGTTTCAACCCGATCTTCCGGCTCAGTGGAGATGGCGCATCTGTTAACATCGCCCACAAATTTAGTAACGAATTGAGTTTAGATGTTGGTTATGCAGTTCCGGCGACAGCGGTTAGTGCTGCTACTGCATTACCATCAGCGACTGGTAACGTCGTTACATCCAATAATGGATTCTTTCAAGGTCAAAATGCTGTCCTCTCGCAATTGACCTATGCCCCTAGCAAAGAGTTGAGTGTTGCGGCGTTATACGGTCGCTCTTACAATAATGCTGGTGGTTTAACGGGCGGAACTGGGAGTGCGGCTTCAAATAGCCCATTTGGTAACGTACCTACTACCGCAAATCATTACTCTTTCCTAGCTACTTACAAGTTAGGTGATAGTGCTGTACTATCTGGCTGGGCTGGTTTCATCGATGCCAAGCGTGAGGCTGCGGGTAGCGGTACCGCTAGTGTCAGCAACTATGCCGTCACTCTAGGTTTCCCTGATTTTGGAGCCGAGGGTAACACGTTGGGATTTGTGTTTGGGATTCCACCAAAACTCGATTCTTTCAGAACTGTGTCAGCAGCAGGTGTTGTGAGTACGGCAAATAACAATACTGATACTTCATATCACCTTGAAGCTATCTACAAAATCAGATTGAATGAGAACATGGACATTACTCCAGGCTTGTTACTGATTACGAATCCCGAACATAACCGTGCTAACCCAACTGCCTATGTTGGTACTTTACGCACGACTTTCAGATTCTAAATCTAATTTGATACCTGAGAAAAGCCACCCAGTTTCGATCGAAACTGGGTGGCTTTTTAATCACTGTTAGATGAATCGATGTGAAAATCTAGCCTCTTCTGGCGGCTGCGGCTTCGTCGGGATGGATGCCCAAACGGGTGAGATTGACTCGTCCTTTATTGTCGATTTCACGGACTTTGACGATCACTTCATCACCGACACCCACTTCATCTTCCACTTTACCGACGCGATAATCAGCGAGTTGGGAAATATGGATCATTCCCTCTTTACCCGGTAGCAGCTCCACGAAGGCACCGATCGGAATAATTCGGGTTACGCGTCCTGCATACACATCTCCTTCGTTCAGACGGCGAGTTAAGCCCTGGACGATTTGGATTGCGCGTTTGGCTTTGTCGTTATCAACGGCGGACACTGTTACAGTGCCATCGTCATCGATATCAATTTTAGCTCCGGTTTCTTCGGTAATCCCTTTGATTGTCTTACCACCAGGGCCAATCACCAAGCCAATTAATTCTGGCTCAATTTTGAAGGTGAGTAAACGTGGTGCAAACGGAGACATTTCCTCGCGGGGTTTATCGATCGTGGCTAACATTTTCTCTAAAATGTGTAACCGAGCAGGACGCGCTTGGTTGATTGCATCGGCGATGGTTGCCATTGACAAACCACTGATTTTCATATCCATTTGGAGCGCGGTAATTCCGGTATCAGTACCCGCAACTTTGAAGTCCATGTCACCGAGGAAGTCCTCAATTCCCTGAATATCCGTCAGAATCCGTACTTCATCACCTTCTTTAATTAATCCCATCGCCGCACCACTGACTGGTTTGGTAATCGGTACGCCAGCATCCATTAAGGCTAAAGTCGAACCGCAGACCGAACCCATTGAGGTCGAACCGTTGGAAGATAATACTTCCGATACCAGTCGCAAGACATAGGGGAAAACTTCTTTGGTGGGTAATACGGGGATTAGCGCACGTTCGGCAAGGGCACCGTGACCGATTTCGCGGCGACCAGGGCCACGCATCGGGCGAGTTTCACCCACAGAGTAAGGAGGGAAATTATAGTGGTGCATATACCGTTTGGTATTCTCTGGATTGAGATCGTCACCGAGATCTTGAGCATCTCCAGGGGTACCGAGGGTACAAGCTGTCATCACTTGAGTTTGACCGCGATTGAATAAGCCCGTGCCGTGAACGCGACGAGGTAAGACCCCGACAGCACAGGAGATCGGGCGAACTTGATCGAGTTTCCGTCCATCTACCCGCAAGCCAGTATCGATTACCTGTTGGCGCATCATCTTTTTAGTGACACTTTTGAACAGGGTGCTGATGGCGCGGCTATCGCTGGCAACGGCTAGCTGAAGGGGGTCGGTTTCGGGTAGGTTGGCGATTTCGGCAACTACGGTAGCTTTTACTTCATCTAAAGCAGCTTCGCGAATCGCTTTATCAGGTTCGCATTTGGCAAGGATACCTTGGATACTGACGGTAGTGCGCTCCTTAATGAAGCTCTCTAGGGTCGAATCGGCGGGTGGTCTGTCTTCATGGACGATTTCGATCCCCAGTTCGGCGAGGAGTTCGCGCTGAGCGGTAATTAGCTCCTGGACTGCTTCATAACCAAAATCTATCGCTTCAATTACGTCTTGTTCGGGTAACTGATTTGCACCAGCTTCGACCATAATTACGCCGTCGGGGGAACCTGCAACGACTAAATCTAGGTCGCCAATTTCAATTTCGCGATAGGTGGGATTGATAATAAAGTCATCTCCCACCAAACCAACTCGAACAGCCGCCATTGGCCCCATGAAGGGGATACGTGCCAATAGGGTAGCGATCGAAGCTCCGGTCACGGCTAAGACATCCGGTGGGACTAATTCGTCCAATGACATGGTGGTTGCCACAATCTGGATATCATCACGAATCCAGTCTGGAAATAATGGTCGCATCGGTCGATCGATCAATCGACTGATCAGGGTTACTTTCTCTGGTGCTCTGCCTTCGCGGCGTAAAAAGCCACCCGGAATTTTCCCGGCGGAATAAAGCCGTTCTTCGTAGTCTACGAGTAGGGGCAGGAAATCAATTCCATCTCGCCCTTTGGCGCGAGTTGCGGTAACTAATACGCTGGTATCGCCGGATTCGATCAGGACGCAACCACCAGCTTGGGGTGCGAATACGCCAACTTTAAGCCGAATATCCCTACCGTCAAAGGATATTGACTTATTTATCTCTGCCATTCGATTATCCTTTTTTTCTTCACTTCTTCTCTTGCTGTAGCGATCCTAGCATTCTTAGTCACTGGCGTGGTAACTTTAATTTGGCAGGTATAACCGTTAGCTTACAAGCGGCGATCTGAGCAACTTGGGTTATGTGACCACGCCCTGACTGGGATAGCCCCAAAGAATTTGTTCGTGTTTATAGATGACCATACCCGGTTTGGCACCCTTGGGTTTGTAGACATTTTTAGGTGCGGTATAAACCACTGCCACCGCTTGGCTTTGTCTGGCTCGACTATAGTAGGCGACGGCATTGGCAGTAAACTGTAAATCTGCTGTCTGCGCTACTTCCCCTGGCGGGATTCGCAGTAAGCCATGACTGCCAGCGATTTCCTGAGCATGGAACCAGAGATCGTAGTCGGTGGCTAGTTTAAAGGTGACTCGATCATTTTGGCGATTATTTCTGCCGATCAATAATTCAAATCCGCTGGGAGTTGTCAGGCTGTGAGGTTTAGTTTCAGCTAGGTCGGCTTTAACAATTCTGTCTGGGGTTGCTAAATATCCGGTGTTAATTAATTCTTCTTTAGTTTCTAATAGGGTTTGCACCATTTCCCCGATCTCATTTACCGGACTATCTTGGACTTGTAAAATACTTGCTTCTACCTGTTCGAGATAATTAATTTCGGCTTGAACTTCATTTAGTAGCGGTAAAACGGCTAATTTAGCCCGCTTTAATTTTTGGTGACGTTTGTAGAGGAATTGGGCATTTTGGATCGCATTTTTTTCAGGTTCGAGACGAATCGTGACTGGTTGTTCGGTCTCAAAATCATTGAGAACGATCGATTTCAGCCCTGGTTTCCATGCCTGAAGATTTGCCATCAATAAGTCTGCATGAGCGCGATATTCGTCAGCTCCAGTTGATTCTTGGAGGCGGGTAGTAAAGGTGTTGGCTTTGATGCGTAATTTAGCCAGAATTGCGCTGAGTTTTTGAGTGAGTTGATGCTTGAGCCGATCGAATTCCTCGCGATCGAGAATCTGGGTGTAATAAGTATTAAGTAACTGATTGACCGTATCAACAGGGGTCACTGACTCCCACCCCATGACGCTGTAACCGTTACTAGTTAAAACTGGATGAAATTGATATCCATCAGCGAGATTGAGAGTTTTAAGCCAGATTTGCCAGCATTCAAATAACTTTTCCCAGTCTGTAGCTGAGAGGGTATCGGTAGTTTGATTTTGGTCTAATCCAGCCGTGGCAATCATCCCATTCATCAAGACTGTGCTCAAACCGCGATAACTTTTGACCAGTCGGCGATTGAGTTTATCGGGAATCAGACTCACTCGCTCGATCCACCGATCGATCGGTTCGGCAAGATTGGGCATCGGATCTGTCTGGGATGGCGGAAATTCATAAGGTCGCCCAGTTTCGATCGTCCGGACGCTCGATTGTTTATTATTAACTTGGTGGGCAGTGGTAATAATTAAATTATCAGCATCAGTCAGGGTAAGATTGCTATATTTGCCGATCGCTTCAATGTATAAATAATATAGCGGAGCTTCCCCCGGTCGTCTGGCAAATTTGAGATATACCATCCGCTCCCAAGGAGATCCCATCGTCATTTCAGTCATGGCTAATCCCCCCAAGACGGAGCGCAATTGCTGACTGAGTGTGAAAGTATCTGGAATCCGTGGTGGCGGTTCCGCGAGGACGATGCGGGCAGCTTGAGGATGCCAAGAAATGGTCATCCAACCGCGCCGATTGAGCGTCCGCAAACCTAGTGACAGTGTAAATTTATCCCGTTGATACACCTGCTCTACCCGTGCGGGAATCCAATCAGGCTGTAATTCTCTTACCGCCGCAGTTAATGTCGTAAAGTCAACTTGTTGCATTGGTTAAGAAATAAGTAATAAGTAATAAGTATTGGGGTGGCTAGTCCTGTTTTAATTTTTAATTGTTTAAGATGAATATTCAATTAGTTAATGTTGGCTTTGGCAATATCGTTTCAACTCAGAGAATTGTGGCGATCGTCAGTCCTGATTCTGCGCCGATTAAACGAAATATTACTGAAGCGCGAGAGCGAGGACAGTTGATTGATGGCACCTATGGCAGACGTACTCGTGCTGTATTAATTATGGATTCGGGACACGTCATTTTATCGGCGATTCAGCCAGAAACGATCGCCAGTCGGGCACAAGGAGAGAAAGGGTAGGGAGTTGGGAGTATGGGAGTTGCTATACCACCGTATGGGAGTTGGGTTTCGCTTTGCTCCACCCAACATACACCCTGTGTGATTCCTTATTCGCTAATTCTACTCAGCCAACCAAGGCGAAATAGTCGGAGTCCAATCTACTAATTCTTCAGATTTAAACCAGAGCGCAATTTCACTTTCGGCTGTTTCTACAGCATCAGAACCATGAATGAGGTTGCGTCCAATGTTGATACCTAAGTCACCGCGAATAGTACCGGGAGGAGACGTGAGCGGATTAGTTGCGCCGATGGTGAGTCGGGATGCTGCAACTACGCCATCACCTTGCCAAACCATTGCCACTACAGGGCCGGATGTTATAAAGTCTACTAAACCAGCAAAGAAGGGTCTCTCTTTGTGGACGGCATAATGTTGTTCGGCTAGTTCGCGGCTAGGGTGTACGAGTTTTAAACCAACGAGGGTAAAGCCTTTTGTTTCCAGGCGACGAATGATTTCGCCAACGAGTCCGCGTTGAACGCCGTCGGGTTTAATTGCGATAAATGTCCGTTCCACGGTGAACTCCTGTATTTAGATAAACTTGCCAACCACCGATTATAGTTCTATTCGCGATCGAGTGGAGAGGCTGAATTACGATCCTCGATCCGCCATCGCCGCTAGTGCTTGCTCGATTACTTCAATCCCCGCACCTGGAATAACGGATTGTTCGGTGATAACGCGCCGCCAAATTCGGCTACCTGGTTGACCGTGAAATAGTTGCAACATGTGACGGGTAATACTGTTGAGTCGCCAGCCTCGGCCGATCCATTCATCAATATAGGGCAACATCGCGGTGACGATTTGATGGCGGCTGGGGGGCAGGGTTTGTTCGCCATAAATCTCGCTGTCTGCGAAGGCTAGAAGATAGGGATTGTCATAAATGGCTCGCCCAATCATTACAGCATCGACCAATTGAAGTTGGGTTTTGACTTGTTCTAGAGTGGTGAATCCGCCATTAATTTCGATCGAGAGGTGGGGAAAATCCCCTTTGAGCCGATGTACATCCGCATACCGGAGGGGAGGTACTTCACGATTTTCTTTTGGACTCAAGCCCTGTAACCAGGCTTTCCGCGCATGAACAGAGAATCTACGGCAACCAGTTTGAGCGACGATTTCCACAAATTTTACCAGGTCTTCATAACTATCTACCTCATCTACGCCAATTCGGTGTTTGACGGTGACGGGAAGTTTAGTCGCATTACTCATCGCAGCGATACATTCGGCAACCCGCTGAGGTTGGAGCATCAGACAGGCACCAAAGTTACCGTTTTGGACTCGACTACTAGGACACCCAACATTGAGATTTACTTCGTCATAGCCAAAATCTTCGGCAATGTGAGCGCATTTAGCTAAGTCTAGGGGGTTGTCGCCACCAATTTGTAAGGAGATCGGGTGTTCGGCTGGATCGAATCCTAACAGTTTCTCCCGATCTCCATGCAAAATCGCCATACTTGTCACCATTTCGGTGTATAGCAAGGTGCGTTGACTGATTTGGCGCAGGAAATACCGACAATGCCTATCGGTTCGATCCATCATGGGGGCGACGCTGAGAGGATGAAGGCAATTTGTGGATCGATCGATCGTTGATTCTAGACTGCTGGCTAACATTGGTTGCTCGGTCAATTTCCCCTAACTATAGATCTATGTTGCTAGTTATGAGTTAGAGGGTTGGGAGGTGGGAGTTGTTCAACAATTCTATCCCCTATACTCTATACCTTACCCCTGTTAAGGTGAGCATCTATATTGATTAACGCTGTTGCGCCATTCCTTCGATCGAGATCGGCAAAGTCTCTTTACTATGGAGATGAATAGTGTGCGGAACCGGAGATCTGGGGGTACCGACCCCCAGACCCCCCGTTGAGGGGCGACCCAAATCGCGCTGAGGTCTCCTCAGCGTGCGTTTGGGTCAAGACAGCGGAACGCCTCCCCTCAAACTCCCCA
>JANPJH010000162.1:0-3574 GCA_031425415.1 Chamaesiphon sp. VAR_61_metabat_425
AAATTGAATTAATACGATCTCATATTTGATTTTAGTTTCAGTTAGCATTGTAGTTGTTGTAGTTAGTTAATAAGTACTTTTAAATTAGCTGTTCTAGTTTTTATCGATCGAAACATACCCCATTTTGGTGCGTTCACCCTGTTCCCTTCCCCCCCTAAATGCGACCATTTGGATTCAAAGTCCTCGCCCACAATCTGTTGCCGCTCTTATCAATACTAGGGGCCTTTAGTATTGTCATTACTTTCCAAGCTCCTCATCTGGCAAAACTCAAACATCAGAACAGTAGTTTTAACAAAGCAAAATTAGTAACCCAAGATATAAATACTAAAACTCAACTTTCCTTCGTCAAATCTATGCCTAGCTTTGGATTTGACAATCTTATCGCCGATCTATATTTCCTGAATTTTCTCCAATACTTTGGAGATATTGAAGCTCGTCAGCAAACTGGATATGCTATCGCGATCGATTATTTCGATCTGATTCTCGATCGCGATCCTCGTTTTATTGGTGCTTACTACTATCTTTCCAACACTGCTTCAATCTACTTGGGGAAACCAGAGCAATCTCTAAATCGGATGGAACGAGGTTTAAAGTCATTCTCGGTTTCAACCCCAGACAAAGGTTACTATGTTTGGCGACTGAAGGCAATCGATGAGTTAATATTTTTAGGGAAAGTACCGGAAGCTCGATCTTCCCTGCTCACCACTGTTAAATGGTCTAGTCAGTATCCCGATCGAGAAAGTCAAGATGTTGCTCGATCTGCTCAAAGTACGGTTAATTATCTCGCCACTAATCCAAATCTAGATCGGAGTCGATTGGAAGCTTGGAATCTGGTTTTAAATTCAGCAGTGGATAAAACGGCAATCGATCGGGCAATTCTGGAAACTAAAACGCTTCACAGTAAGGTTAGCGTTGATGCTAAAAGAGTCATGAAACTCCATCGAGCAATCCACAATCCTAAACGATTGAGACCACATTAATATCGATCTGCTTGGAGAGCATTGGAAAGATATCTCTGAGTACGAATGGCTAGATGATACGCTTTTAGATCTAGAGACAGGAAGATCGGGCATCTATGCCAGTTAGTTTTTCCTGATTTTTAGGTTCCAATATTACTCGACCCCACATCCCACAACCTTCACTTCACGAGAATTTTAATGTTTTCCCCAGATGATCTTGCCACCCAAAATTCCGAGCCACAAACCTCAATCCCTGCTGTTAGCCTCGGTTGGGCTTCAACCGAGTCTATTTCAGCTCATGCCAGCATTATCGGAGAGCGACTCGCTCTCAAATCTCTTGAAAGTATCAAGCCGATAGCAACCAATCCATTAATCATCCATGCGGGAGCCACTGGTTGCGCCGTACTCCTTCGCTACGGCGTGATTGTCACATTCAACCTCAGTATCGAGGAAGAAAACGAACTCCTAAAAACTCTCAAATCCTACATTCGCGACCCTCTAAAAGCTACAGCGTCGGAAGTTCTGGAGATCGCATTCCGCCCGAATGTTAAAGAGCGACTTGAAAGTGAAATCCTCTGGCTGCAAGAATGCACTGCCGAACGCTTACAAATTGTTGCTGAGGCTTTGGGCAAAAGTGTCGTACTAGATTATTACGAAAAGGAAATATCGCTCCTATTTGAAAGTATTAAGCCATTCACTACTGCCATTCAAGGAAAAAATCTCCGTCCGCCTGGGGAGCAAGAATTACTGAGCTACATTGGCGGCACGTTACTGATCCAGCAAAAAATGCTCGGCATTGTTGAAGTAGGCGAAAGACCTGACCCGACCTGGGATCGCCCAGAATTAGGGCGTTTGTACTTGCGCCTTGAAGATGAATACGAACTACGGGAGCGATTGGCTGCTCTAGAGCAAAAGTTAGCACTGATTTCTAAAACTGTAGAAACTGCCCTGGGGATTTTGCAGCGCAACAGCAGCCACCGAGTGGAATGGTACATTGTCATTTTGATTGTTGTGGAAATCGTCTTGTCAATTTACGGCTTATGGATAGCGTAGCTGAAGTGTCAATTATCAATTACCCAGATCCAATCTCGATTGATCGCTTAACCAGCTATATCGAACAAGCTCTACTCCAAACTCCTCAACTGCGGCAGGTGTGGGTTAGCGGTGAAGTTTCGAGTGCCAGTTTTCACCCATCGGGAATCTACTTCACGCTCAAAGATAAGGTGGGTAAATCTACTCTCCCTGCTGTGGTATGGAAGACCCAAATTCCAGAGCTAGAAACTAAACCCCAAGTCGGTACACAGATACTTGCCTTCGGTAAAATCGTTGTTTACGCCCCGCATGGGAAATATCAATTTCAGGTGCAGCAGGTTTTACCACTGGGAGAGGGGTTACAAGCCCTAAAACTGCAACGGCTCAGGCAACGGCTATCAGCAGAAGGATTATTCGACCTAGAACGAAAGCAGGCATTACCAACTCATCCTCAGACAATCGCGGTAGTCACCTCACCGACAGCGGCAGCTTGGGGTGATATTCAGCGGGTACTATTATCTCGCTATCCTGGGGTGTTAATTCTCCTCTCTCCAGCTACAGTTCAGGGGGAAACAGCACCCAATTCCATCGAGAGTGCCATCGAGCAAGTCATCATTGATGGTCGGGCAGAAGTAATCATTCTCGCCAGGGGTGGGGGTGCAACGGAGGATTTAAGCTGTTTCAATAGTGAAATCGTAGTTAGAGCGATCGCCGAATGTCCAATTCCAGTGGTGACGGGAATCGGACACGAGCGAGATGAGTCTCTGGCAGATTTAGCGGCAGATGTCCGAGCAGCCACACCAACAGCGGCAGCCGCGATTGTTGTCCCCGATCTCGAAGATTTAATCGATGAACATTTAGATCGAGTCGAGCGGCTGCGGGGGGCAATGCAGCGGGTCTTAATTAATCGACAGTCCCAGTTAAAGCAATTGCGAATTAGGTGCGAACGAATCAGACCCGATCGACAATTGGATCTGGAAGAAGACCGTCTTAATCGTCTACAACAACGGCTCAAACGGGCAATTTTAACGCGGTTGCAGTCAGCCCAACAGGAACAGTTAAGACTCAAAGAACGCTGCCAAGCTCTCGATCCGCGTTTGGTATTGCAGCGGGGTTATGCACTGGTGCGGGATACTCATGGGGCGATCGTGCGTGAGAGTGATAATTTAGTGGTGGGAGAAGAATTATCGATCGAATTCGGGACAGGACAAGTCAAAGTTAGGGTGATTGAAACTGATGGCAAAAAAGATTGAGTGGAACTACGAGAAAACAGTCGAACGGGTGGAGGAAATTTTAGATGAAATTGAGGGTGGGGATTTAGAGCTAACCGAGGTATTCAGTCAGTTTGCAGTGGCAGTAGAATCATTACAGCAGTGCGAGAACTTTTTGTCCCAGCAACGCGAACAGGTGGAATTGTTACTAGAAAACTTAGGCGATACCTAAATTAATTAATAATTGATAATTGATAATTATTCCTTCCTTTCCCCTTGCTCAGTGAGCGAAGCCAAACTGCCCCTTTCCCCTTTCCCCTTTTCCTGCTTCACTAACCGCACCGCGTACCGCCGCGCTATCTTATCGCTGCG
>JANPJH010000163.1:0-5955 GCA_031425415.1 Chamaesiphon sp. VAR_61_metabat_425
TCTCGAAGCAGATGTAATTTGCTTCACACTCAGCCGAAGTCTACTGAAATGGACTGAACGCGATCGGTATTTACTAGATTTAATTCGACCACATTTAATTCAGGCACATCGTAACGCGATCGTCCTGACCGAAATTCAAGCGCGGCTAGAGTGCCAAGATTGCAATTGTAGACAGCTATCTGGTCGATCGCTTAGCAGCTCTGTCTGTGCAGCTATTGTAGCAGATGGAGCGTTGTCGAACCGTTCCAGCAGATTGTTGGTCGCTGGCGATCGGCCAGTTCAACTCATGAGCCAGCTTGGATTACATCAAGTTAGTTCGTTTTCGATCGAGTCCATCCGATCGATCGGACTGACTAAACGTGAAGCTGAAATTTTATATTTGATTGCTAAAGATAAAAGCAATGGCGAAATTGCCAAATTGCTCGATTGTAGTTTAAGTACGGTCAAAAAGCATTTAGAGCATATTTATGCAAAGCTGGACGTACAGAGTCGGACTGCGGCTGTGATCCATGTATTGTCACAGTTGGGATCGATCGACACTTAAATTCAGTACCTGGTGAAAGAGAGTGGATTAGCCCCCGCCTCATCAGCCGTCCAGCAGATCGAAGGATTCTGGCAAGAATCGGCAGCTAATCCAGCATAAACTCTTTAAATCATCATGCCATTGGGGATAGTAGCGTTTTTGAGAACTACGACAATACCGCTGCGGATGTAGAAGCCTTGTTCTTCCCGTTGAGCTTCATCGATTCCCTCCTTATTGATAATCATCACCTCAGAGCCAATCCGCGCATTTTTATCGATGATAGCGCGACGAATCGTACTGTTAGATCCAATCCCGATCGGTATCCCACCAGTTTCAACTTGCGTTTTACGTTCTGGAGCGGGTTCATAGAAGTCTGAACCCATAATCAGTGAATCTTCGATCGTACAACCATCCATAATTCGCGATCTTACACCCAAAACTGAGTGATGAATTCGACATTTTTTGATGATGCAACCTTCACCAATCATCGATTCGGTAACGTGAGCATCTAATAACTTCGTCGGTGGTAAATAGCGGGAACGGGTGTAAATCGGTGCTTGTTCGTCGTAGAAGCTAAATGGGGGCGTAGGCTGCTGAGTCAGAGCTAGATTGGCATCATAGAATGACTCGATCGTCCCGATGTCTTCCCAGTAACCGTCAAACAGATAAGCTTGAATATTATGGGTAGCTGCTGCGCCGGGAATGATTTCCTTACCAAAGTCGGTTTGCTCCAGCGACTTATTCAGCAAGTTTACCAATACCTCCTTCTTGAAGACATAAATCCCCATTGAGGCAATATAGGGCTTCTCGGCTGCTTGCTCGGCATTTAGCCCCAATTTAGTGGTGTCTACGCGCATGTTTTTCAGTTCCTCACCCTTGGGTTTCTCACTGAATTCCACAACCCGCCCAGATGGATCGACTTTCATCAATCCAAATTCGGAAGCGTTTTTCTCAGCGATGGGTACAACTGAGAGAGTAATATCAGCGTTAGTTTCCCGATGACGTTCCACAAATAGCCGATAATCCATCCGATAGAGGTGATCGCCAGATAGGATCACAACTTCATTTACGTCCCATTCTTCGATCGTTCGCAGGTATTGACGCACCGCATCTGCGGTACCCTGGAACCAGTCAGGATTATCCTTCGTTTGTTGAGCAGCTAACACTTCTACAAATCCGTCACTAAATCCCGAAAAATTGTAGGCACGGGATAAATGCCGATTCAGCGAAGCTGAGTTAAATTGCGTCAGTACGTAGATCTTGAAGATCTCGGAATTGATGCAGTTACTTACGGGGATATCAATTAGTCGATATTTGCCTGCCAATGGAACGGCAGGTTTTGCCCGGAGTTTAGTGAGCGGATACAGCCTGGTACCTGCACCGCCGCCTAATACGATTGCTAAAACTTTTTTCACAATAACCTCTAAAAATAACGATCCGACAAGGACCCATCGCTACTATTAGGTGCTTGGCGGGTATTACCACCATGACTGCCCTGATAATATCGATCTAGACAACCTCCATCATCTGATAACTTGGGTACTTTCGGGTCGCTTCGATCGGTGTTTTCTGATACTTTTGGATGGCTCTGGTTTTGTTAGTAAATCTTGACTAGTGGCTGGTGAGTAGTACTTGGACTATTTTGCCAGTGGTAATCGTGGTTGTATCGATCGGGATGACGGCTAAGGCGTTAGTCCCAGCAAGATTAATCAGATTGCCGGAACTATGGCTACCGCCAGAAAGAGTAAAGTGATATTGTCCGGCGATTAACTCTACTTTGCCCCAGAGATAAGTTTCTCGTTTGCCATCGGCGGTTAAGTCCTGAGTTGTGATGGCATTCAGCCAGGTTGGTTGCCAGCGAGACTTTGGTAAGCCTGCGAGTTTGTTTATGGCTGGTTGCACAAATCGCCAACAGCTAACTAGGGCCGAAACAGGATTGCCAGGGAGTCCGAAATAGCTGACTGGATGAGAGCTTGTAGTAAATTTGGCGACAGTTAGGGGTTTGCCAGGTTTGACAGCAACAGCCCGAATTTGAATATCCCCACCCAGTTCTGCCAGGATCTCCTCTACATAGTCGTAATCGCCGACAGACACACCGCCAGTCGAAAGTACGAGATCGGCATTGGCGATCGCTTCAGACATCGCAGCGGTCAATTTTGCGTGATCGTCGGGGATAATTCCCTGACAGATTGGGATGCCCCCAGCTTGGTGAACGAAGGCGGCGATCGCATATTGATTGGAATCGACAATTTGCCCTGGTTTCAGAGTTTGACTAGGGGATACTAATTCATCACCAGTGGAGAGAATGGCAATCCGAGGCTGACGGTAGACGTTGACTTCACTGCATCCTGTGGCGGCTAAAATAGCAATTTCGGGTGGATTTAAGACGGTTCCCGGTGCCAGCAGCGGATCGCCCATCCGGGCATAGTCACCCCGATAGCGGATAAAGGCTTTGGCTGTTGGGGCTGTTTGGATTTTGACAAAATTTTTCTGGACGCGCTGGGTATGTTCCTGCATCACAATAGTATCTGCACCAGCAGGCACGATCGCGCCTGTAAAGATTCTGGCAGCTTCTCCCGATTGAATCTCCCGCTGCGGTTGATAGCCAGCCGGAATTTCTTCAACTACTTCTAAAGTAACTGGATGTTTGGAATTGCTCGATCGAACATCAGCAAACTTCACCGCATACCCATCCATCGCCGAATTATCCCAATGAGGAAAGTCTAGCTGACTGGAGATTTCTCTAGCTAAGATTCGCCCTATCGCGAGAGTGAGAGTTACTGATTCTGTTTCACTCAAAGGTTTCACTAAATCGAGAATAATCTTTTCAGCTTGGGATACAGGGATCATTGAGGGGAAGGTGTATTTAGTTTAATTGTTTAGCTCGTCTTTCATCTCTATTACTCTAGGATCTTCGATTTCCGCCGAATTCTAACCGCTCAAAGATCTCCTCATTCTCCACTCCTCTCTCACTCTAAAAACTATAGAGAATGGTTACGATCTAATCTCCGCCTCTTAAAGCCTTATTAAAATTCTGCCGATAGCCGCCATTGACAACATAGCAAACTGGCCACAGCAGTGCGAGGACAATTTTAGTCGGCAGCGTGCGCTGATAATTAGTCCGATTGAAGTTACGCGAAAACTTCCAAACTCCATATCCATAAGCCCCAAGTAAACCAATCACAACGAATTTCATACGTCTTGCCTAAATCTTGCTTAATGACGGTTGTTACAGAATCGGCAGTGGAATTGCACTACTATGGCAGTCTACAATCTATTTTAGCCTGATTCCCTAAATTTATTGAGCCTGATATATTAACCTATGCGATCGCACCAGAGACAGGCTCCATAAATAGAATAACAATTGAAGATGTACTGGGTAAAGATTCCCTAAAGAAACATAATATGCAACTGCGAGCAGTATTGATGGCAGGAGGTTCGGGGACACGGTTGAGACCTTTGACCTGTGAACTACCTAAACCGATGGTACCAGCGATCGATCGACCGATCGCCGAGCATATTATCAATTTGCTCAAACGTCATCAGATTACCGAAATTATTATTACCCTGCATTATTTGCCAGAGGTGATTCAGCAGTATTTTGGCGACGGGAGCGAGTTTGGCGTAAAAATTCACTATGCGATCGAAGCCGAACGTGCCTTGGGGACAGCGGGATGTGTCAAAAACGTTCAGGAAATCTTGGGTGGCACATTTCTAGTTATTAGTGGTGATAGTCTGACGGATATCGACTTAACTAGCGCGATCGAGTTTCACCGCCGTAAAGGTGCCAAAGCGACAATTATTCTCGCCCATATTCCCAACCCGGTTGATTTTGGGGTGGTAATTGTCGATGAAAACGATCGCATTCGCCGCTTTCTGGAAAAGCCATCGGCGAGTGAAATTTTTTCTGATGCAGTCAATACCGGAATTTATATCCTCGAACCAGAAGTTCTCGACTACCTCCATCCCGATACAGAAGCCGACTTTTCCCAAGATCTCTTCCCCCAACTGCTCGCCCACGATATTCCCATGTATGGTTATTTAGCTAAGGGTTATTGGTGCGATATCGGCCAACTCGACATCTATCGCGAAGCCCAATATGATGCCCTGCGGGGGAAAGTTCAACTCGATTGGCCATTTCCCGAAACTAGCCCCGGAATTTGGATTGGCTCGAATACTTATATCGATCCGACCGCCACAATTGAGGCTCCAGCGGTAATTGGCTCAAACTGCAAGATCGGTGCGCGAGTCAAAATTTCAGCAGAAACAATTATTGGCGACAATGTGGCGATCGGGCAGAATGCTACTCTCAAAAGACCGATCGTCGGAAATGGCTCAATTGTGGGCGAGGATGCCCAGCTTCGGGGTTGTGTCTTAGCTCGTGGAGTCCGGATCGGTCGTGGTGCCAGAGTGCTAGAAGGAGCCGTTTTAGGGGCACTTTGCAATGTTGGCGAGGAAGCCCAAGTCAATCCCAATGTGCGAGTGTGGCCGAATAAGGAAATCGAACCCCTCGCCATCTTAAATATTAATTTGATTTGGGGACAAACCGCCCACCGCAATCTCTTTGCCCAGCGCGGTGTGCAAGGATTGGCAAACATTGATATTACGCCAGAATTTGCCGTGAAATTAGGGGCTGCTTACGGTTCAACGCTCAAATTGGGTTCCCAGGTGACGGTCTCGCGCGATCAACGTAATATGTCGCGGATGGTCTCGCGATCGCTAATTGCCGGATTGATGTCTGTCGGGATTAATATCCAAGATCTCGAAG
The DNA here is from genome assembly GCA_031425415.1 of Chamaesiphon sp. VAR_61_metabat_425. Lineage (GTDB taxonomy): Bacteria > Cyanobacteriota > Cyanobacteriia > Cyanobacteriales > Chamaesiphonaceae > Chamaesiphon. Next base: position 5,292 of record JANPJH010000163.1, read on the forward strand.
CCACAGCCATCCCTGTCTCTCGCAAAATCATCCATTCCCTCCGTCAACGCCAGGATGAAGTTACCGTTGTCGGCGGGATTCATGTCAGGTTACATCCCGATCGGATGGATTCAATCTTAATCGAATTCTTCGACGATCGCGGCATTAATATCTCCACGATCCAAGAGAAAAAAATCGAATCTGCCTACTTTAAAGAAGACTTACGCCGCGCTCGAATTCCCGAAATTGGTGATGTCAATCGCTTTTCTCAAGGCATGGATATCTATAAAGCTGCCTTTCAAAAGCAACTCAATCTCGATCTGATTCGCCATGCTAGTTCCAAGGTGGTAGTTGACTACGTTTATGCTGTCTCCGGGGCCATTTTGCCCCTCCTGCTCTCGAAATTTGGCTGCGACGCAGTGGTACTCAATGCTAGTCTCAATCAGATGTCCCTGACCCTGAATGAGCGAGAAGCATTACTCAATCAGCTCGGTCATGTTGTCGTCGCCCTTAAAGCCTCCTTCGGCGTACAAGTCTCCGCTCACGGCGAACAACTAATTCTCGTCGATGAAGAAGGTGTGCCAATTCGCGGTGAAATGCTCACCGCGCTCATGGTGCAAATTGTCCTCACCGCCTACCCCGGAGGTACCGTCGTCGTCCCCGTCCAAGTTTCTAGTGCGATCGA
>JANPJH010000164.1:0-25102 GCA_031425415.1 Chamaesiphon sp. VAR_61_metabat_425
AAAAATTAATTTTTCTTATGTTATTTTTTTTTCTCAATGTTCCAAATCAAGCCTTTAGGGGTTTTTTCAGCTAAAAGGGGGGTTTTGGGTAGACTCCAAGACCGCACTTTTCAAGACAGGATTTTAGGATCGGCAGGATTAGCCGCTCTCTACCTCCTACTCCCTACCCTCTACTCCTTACCCTCTAATCTATGAAATTTGTCTGCACCCAGCACGATCTAAATGTTAATTTAGCGTTAGTTAGTCGTGCTGTTCCGGCTCGTCCAACTCATCCAGTGCTAGCGAACATCAAAATCGAAGTCACTTCCAATCCCGTTCGCGCAAGCGCACCTCAAGGTGGTCTGATTCAGCTCACTGGATTCGATCTGAGTTTAGGCATCCAGACTAGCTTTATCGCTCAAGTAACAGACGAAGGCACCTTGACACTTCCAGCCAAGTTGCTAAATGATATTGTTGCCAAATTACCGAGTGGGGAGATTACCCTCGATGATGAAGCTGGGGAAAATCTCGTGACCATTACCTCAGCTTCCGGCAGGTATCAGGTGCGGGGGATGGGTGCTGAAGAATTTCCCGAATTGCCATCGATCGAAGATGGCGAAACTAATCAGCTCTCTGCGGCGGCTTTTATTGATGGCTTAAAAGGGTCTCTAGTAGCCTGTAGCCAGGACGAAACCAAGCAAATACTCACGGGAGTATATCTCAAAGTTAATGCTGACAGACTGGAATTTGCCGCCACAGATGGGCATCGGTTGGGGATTGTTGAAGTATATCCGGCTGAGACCGAAGCGCAATCGCCATCCATCGATGGTGGAGCGTTTGAAGTGACCGTTCCCGCTAAAGCTCTGCGCGAACTCGACAAAATGCTCGCTTCTCGCCACGATGGGGACAAATTAGAATTGCAGTTGGAGCAGGGACAAGTAGTATTTGCTTGGGGCGACCAAAAATTAACTACCCGCACCCTTGAGGGGAAATATCCCGATTACCGATTATTGATTCCTAAACAATTTCAACGCCAAATTACCCTCGATCGCAAGCAACTACTCAGTGCCCTCGAACGGATTGCCGTCTTGGCCGATCAATCCAATTTAGTCAAATTTAGCATCGATAGTAGCGGTCAATCGATCTCCTTGTCTGTAGAAGCCCAGGATCGTGGTAGCGGGAGAGAATCTTTGGTCGCGCAGATTTCTGGGGCAGATTTAGATATTGCTTTTAATATCAAATATCTGATGGATGGGCTAAAAACTCTCCCTACTCAAGAAATTACAATCAGTCTCAATGGCCCGCTCGAACCAGTGATCCTGACTCCATTAGGGGGTGTCAAGATGACCTATCTGGTTATGCCCGTTCAACTCCGCAGCTAGCACAACTTGACCAAGTTGAAAAGTTAGGATTTAGCCAGATTCCGTTGAGCTGCTAGCAAACTTGATTTGAATTTTTGGCCCTGATGTAGCCAGCCGGACAATCATGCCATCTTCTACCAAAATTGTCTTAATCGGCTCGCCGTTAAGATATGTGCCATTGGCACTAATATTCACCATTTGCCAAGCTTTATCAGCGTCACTCCATCGCAATTCGGCATGATGTCGAGAGACAACCGCGCTAAATAAAACTACATTATTATCTGTTGCCCGCCCGATACTAATAACTTCCTCAGACACAAATGTCCAACTCTGCATGGGAATTGAATTAAGCAGATTTAGTACGATCGCGGATAACATATAGATTAATATAAATTTAACTAACCAGACTTAATTTCGATCGCCGATCGCCTGAAATGCCAACTATGAATTAACTTAATCAGCTTTCAACCGATTGTTAATAATTGTTTTTAGTAAATGTAATTATTATTAATAGATTTTCGAGTGGGCTAGTAGTCTTAAACGTAAAAGAAGATACTATCTTGCTGCCATACCACAGTATGTGATGGGGAGATGGAAACTAAACGTGCGCCGCCTAGTAATAAGTTGGTCTAGTTCTGTGTGCGGAAACTTAATGACTAGACCAAAATCAGTTGGATCGATTCAAAGCTATGTGGATTGGAAAATAAACGTTACCAAATCTCCCTTACCCAAACTAATTCGATCTCCAGAACGCAGTAGATGACGATTACCTTTAGCGAGTGAATTATGGTTGATATAAGTACCATTCGCACTACCTATATCCTCGATGTAGTAATTTGCTCCTTCTATCCGAATACTTGCATGAACGCGGGAAACCACCTCCGAACAGGGAAAACCGGACACGTCAATGTCTGGGGGAGAGGTTTCATTAGGTTTGCCGAGGTAAACTACAGGAAGATGAGGGGGGATTTCTAATACTGTATTTGTTTGCAAATGGAGCAAGTTATGGGTGGATTGTTGTAGCTGGGTTGCTACGGGTGTTGCCGCAATAACTGGCTCTGATAATTCTACTGCTGGTGTTGATAAAACAACTGATCCTGCTGATTCTGGTGATGTGACTGTCATGCCAACTTCACTGGGGGGCAAAACTGTTGGGGGTAAATCTGGCGGTAGGGGTGCAGGAGCCGCCGATGCGATTTCCGGTTCGGGAGCAGTGACAGCTTGACTACCAGACAAAACCGTAGGCGGTAAGCCGCTAACTGCATTGGCGGGTGCCGAGATGGTGGCGATAACTGGAGGCGTAGTAGCTGAAGATGAAAGGGAGTTATCTTGATTCTTTCCAGGTTTTAAGCTCTGTCCGCACTGTCCACAAAATGTAGCATCGAGTTGGACTGATGCCCCGCAGGTTGGGCAAGCTTTAGTTGCGGGCAATGCCGTGTAACAAGCTTCGCAGTTGAGCGCGCCTTCCGGATTGATGTGACTACAGTTTGGACAGACTATCATAAAAAAATTAGATTTTAAGTTTTAGCGATTTAGTCTAGTGCTAGTGAAATTTCGATGGCTAGTCTGAGTCCACATTGAAATAACGGAGCGAGAATCACGATGATTTTGAAGGAGTATCCTCGTCTGTCTCGATAGGTTTACTAGTTAAATTTATCGGGTAATCAATTTAATGACACCGAATTAGGTACTTCTTTTTGGTTAGTTTTGCTTCACCTTTGGAGATGGGGAACGAGAATCGATTGATATTATCTAGCCAAGTTTACATCAGTCGTCTCGATCGCGGGTGATTCTCCAGAGCAACTTCAATCCAATTTTACCAGAATCAGTATGGGTATTTAGGCTTTTCACACACTTATCGATCGGTAGTTGTGTAATTTTAGTTATTCGAACTCGACGATCCCCAAGATACTTTAATCCTATTGGGGGATCTACACAACCGCCAAACTAGCCAAAACAGCACACTATTTACTGTGGGTCAACACACCAATAAGGCTGTTAGGACATGGTTTGTTTCCTAAAAGCCTTACCAGCAGTATGCTTTAACCCGAAGCCCGCAATGAGGCTTGAACTCATGACCTCTTCATTACCAATGAAGTGCTCTACCACTGAGCTATGCGGGCGTTGGTGAAAGTGGGCCGAGCTGGATTTGAACCAGCGTAGGTCTCCCAGCAGATTTACAGTCTGCCGCCATTAACCACTCGGCCATCGACCCATTTGTTTCACAATTATCAACAATAGCATAAGTATCTAAAAACACCAAGCAATTTACTAAATATTTTTTAAATCCGTGGATTCTAGCTTCGTTAGGAGTCCGCTACAGGCATCGGTGAGCAGGTCGATAACATAGTCAAAGCCTTCTGCGCCGCCATAATAGGGGTCTGGAACTTCTTGGTCTGGGTGTTTGGTAGCAAAGTCGCACATTAGTCTAACCTTATCTCGATATTGCTTGTGAGGATCTAGGTCGAGGATATTTTGGTAATTTTCTCGATCCATCGCGAGGATCAAATCGAAAGCGGTGAAGTCAGCTTTGGTGAATTGTCTGGCACTGCCTGTCATCGAGATATTTTTTTTGGTGGCAGCGGCTTGCATCCGGCGATCGGGTGGACTTCCCTCATGAAAGTTAGCAGTTCCAGCAGAATCACATTCGATCGCAGGGTCGATTCTCGCTTTGGCGGCGAGATGATTCATGATATTTTCTGCGGCTGGAGAACGACAGATATTACCGAGACAGACGAATAGGAGTTTAGTCATGAGATGGGAGCTGGAGAATATTTCATGGAAGGTTTTGTCGAAGCTTGTCGATCGAATCTAGGTAATCCGGAATTGCCTCACCAGTGGCGATACAGGCTGCTCGATCGACGGCAATTGGATCGCTACCTGCGAATATTTTACCAAACTCGACGGTTTTACCTTTGTCGGGTTTCCAGTCGGGGCTGATGAATCGTAAGTCGGCATCAACTACTGCGCTATCGAAGAGATGTCCGATGGAAAAATAGACATCTTGGAGAACTTGGGGGACTGATGGGCGGTGGAGTTGTCCGCGTGAATTGAGGCTGCGGGCGTGGTATTTTGATCGCGGAAATAGTCCGTAGAGATTTTTGAGGGAGGCAGAAATTAGGGGTCGATCTTTTAAGATGGTTCGCTTGAAGGCACCAATGGTAATTCGACAGTCTACTTCTTGCAGCAGTGCGGGTGCCCACATGGTTGGAAACCGGACTGGATTGGGGGATAAGTTGGGGTATTCGATGAGTGGTAACGTATCGGCATCGAGTAGTTCCATTCGATCGTCTAACAGGGCATACAGGCCATTTTTGCTGGCAATGTCTTGGAGACTGACGGGGGAACATACTCCTTCGACGATCGAGATTAGGGCATTGGGGCTAGCTTGACGGAGTGCTTGCAATACTTTTGCGAGTACCCCCATGCTGACGGTGACGGGTGGCGCGACGGGATAACCGAGGTTGGGTTTAACCAGAATGCGATTGGCGTTGTAGGCAGATGCTGGAGGTTGATAGATGAAGGTGTTTGTGGTTGCAGTGTTGATTGTCACGAGCTAAGGGTTAAAGGAGTAGGGTGAGAAAATTTTCATCGACGCGAAGAATATCCCCAACTTCTGGGAGAAGCAAATGATACTACAAGACTAAAACGATCGTGCCGATCGAAATCAACAAACCGCCGAGAATTACTTTAAATGTGAGTGGTTCGTGGAGGAAGATTGCAGAAAATAAGATCGTCAAGATGACACTGGCTTTATCGATTGGGGCTACCTGAGCAGCCTTACCGAGCTGTAGTGCCTGGAAGTAAAAAATCCAAGATAAGCCAGTCGCAACACCGGAGATCGTTAAGAAAATTAGTGTCCGAGACGAAACTGTCATAAGCTGGCTAACATTGCCCTGTGCTAGGACAATGCCCCAAGCAATCAAGACAATGACAACAGTTCTGACTGCTGTAGCTAAATTAGCATCAATACTTTCGACCCCAATCTTGGCAAAAATGGTGGTGCAAGCTGCGAAAAAAGCTGAAAGTAAAGCATAAATCCACCAGATATTAGAGCTATTTTCCATGTATCGATTGTGATTGAGTAATTTATTCTGTCAACATGGGAGAATAGGCAATTGATACGCGATCGAGTCTAGTTGTTTTGATATCCCCAATCACTGTCTTCTGCTACTTACTAATTAGTTTAACTCTATGTCATTATCTGGACTAAAGCGGTTGCTAGTTGGCAAATCATTGCCAACTAGTGCCCATGCGGAAGAACGACTCAGTAATGCGGCTGCGCTGGCAGTGCTTTCTTCCGACGCATTATCTTCTGTGGCTTATGCTACTGAAGAAATCCTGTTAGTTTTAATTGCGGCGGGTAGTACTGCTTTGAGTTATTCTATCCCGATCGCCGCAGTAATTATGCTGTTATTGGGAATTGTGATTTTGTCCTATAGTCAAACGATCAAAGCCTATCCGAATGGTGGTGGTTCCTATATTGTGGCGCGGGAAAATCTGGGACTATTGCCGGGATTAGTCGCGGGTGGCTCTTTGATGATTGACTACATTCTAACGGTAACAGTCAGTATCTCAGCGGGTACTGCTGCACTCACTTCTGCTATACCAGCCCTAAAAGAACATACAGTGTTGTTGTGTTTGTTCTTCATGTTTTTGATCATGCTGGTAAATTTGCGTGGGGTCAAGGAATCGGGTAATTTATTTATGATTCCGACTTACGCATTTATTGTCGGTATTTTTCTGCTTGTAGGAGTAGGACTGTATCAGCAGATGAGTGGGACTGTTGCCCCGCACGAGATTAGTAATATCTCAGCGAAAGAGCCACTAACCCTATTCTTTTTACTGAGAGCCTTTTCTGCTGGCTGTTCTGCTTTAACGGGAGTAGAAGCGATTTCGGATGGGGTACTGGCTTTCAAACCACCGGAATGGAAAAATGCCCGTCTCACGCTGATCTATTTGGGGGTGATTCTGGGGGCAATGTTTATGGGTATTACTTATTTAGCTAATGTTTATCATTTAGCGGTAATTCCCGGTGAGACCGAAACTGCTGTATCTCATCTCGCCCGCCAAGTTTTTGGTGATGGGAGTATTCCCTATTACTTTCTTCAGATTGCCACACTATTGGTTCTATTATTGGCAGCGAATACTGCTTATGCCGATTTTCCTCGGTTGTGTTATTTTCTCGCGCGAGATGGATTTTTACCCAGACAGTTATCAATTCTGGGCGATCGATTGGTATATTCTAATGGGATTATCTTTCTCAGTATTGCCGCCGCGATTTTGGTAATCATCTTTAAAGGTCAAGTTAGTGCGATTATTCCGCTGTACGCGGTAGGTGTATTTACGTCCTTCACTCTGTCTCAATTCGGGATGGTGCTCCGGTGGTGGCGGCTGAAAACATCTGGCTGGCAAGCTAGTATGTTAATCAATGGGATTGGCTCGGTAGCAACTTTAGTTGTTTTAACGGTGATTGTACTGACTAAATTTATTGCAGGAGCTTGGTTAGTTGTGCTAGCGATCCCGCTCTTGGTGTGGCTGTTTATGAGCATCAACCGGCACTATAAATATGTTGCCGAACGTCTGAGTACTCAAGATCTGGCTCCACGCGGTTATATTCCCCGCTTGCGCACGGCTAAAGTCACCCATCCGGCGATCGTGATTATGGGAAGTCTAAATCGCGGTACAGTGGAGGCTCTAGACTATGCTCGAAGTATTGCGGATGAGATTATCGCAGTGCATGTTGATATTGGTAATACCGATCAAGAAAAGCTCCGCACTCGGTGGGCAGAGTTAGAATCAGATATCCAACTGATCGTTCTCGATTCTCAATATCGATCGCTAATCGAACCAATCGTTGATTTTATCTCTAGTTATGAAAAGGAACATCCCGATGTTCTATCGACGGTGATTATTCCAGCTTTTGTAACCCGAAATTGGTGGGAAGGTTTACTCCACAACCAGACTACTTGGTTTCTCAAGGCGGCTTTACTGGGCAAGCGGAGTCGAGTAATTACGACGGTTAGGTATTATTTGTAACTGTTTCTACTCTAGTTTTCCCGCTGTCGGACTCTCTTTCGATCGCGATTTGCGAAATGAGGTTTGAGGGAATCTAGATTGCCACACCTAATTCACTTCTCTCTCTAACCATGCCGAATCTAGACTCTTTTCCGACCACATATCGTCCCCCATCAAAATCTAAATTAGGTTATTTTTACGATCGACCGGGTACTGCTCCAGGACAACTTCATGTTAGCGAAGATGCGCCGCCTGCAGATTTAGTCTTGATTGATTATGATCGCGATCGATCGACGCGAGTTTCTATTACAGATCCAGAGGTAATCAAAGAGTATTTAAAAACGCATACTGTATCTTGGATTGACGTTTTAGGTTTAGGAAATTTGGCTACGTGGGAAACTTTGATTCCTATTTTTAATTTACATCAAATGTTAGTCGAAGATATTGTAAATGTTCCTCAACGCCCGAAGGTCGAACATTATCAAGATCAGCTACTTATCGTGGCAATTATGATCGTACTCAATCCAGATAAAACTGGATTTACAAAAGAACAAGTGAGTTTAGTTCTGGGGAAAAACTATCTACTGACAGTTCAAGAAGAACCAGAAGAGGACTGTTTTCACGGTGTGCGAGAGCGGATTGAGATCGATCGGGGAATTATTCGGCAACAAGGTGCTGACTATTTAGCTTATTGTTTATTGGATGCGATTATCGATGGGTTTTTTCCCGTCTTAGAATATTATGGCGAATTAATTGAGGAATTAGAAAATGAAGTAATGATTAAACCCGAACGATCCACTCTTGCCAAAATTCATCATGTCCGGCGGGAACTACTTACAATCAGGCGAGCAATTTGGCCGCAACGAGATGCGATCAATTCTTTGATTCGCGATGGTAGCGATCTAATTAGTAGTGAAGTTCAAATATATTTACGAGATTGCTACGATCATACGGTACAGGTAATGGATATGGTTGAAACTTATCGAGAATTAGCCACTGGATTGATGGATGTTTATCTGTCTGCAGCGAGTAACAAAATGAATGAGATCATGAAATTATTGACTGTTGTTTCAGGAATTTTTATTCCGCTGACCTTCATTGCTGGAGTGTATGGAATGAATTTTAATCCTGAAAAATCTCCTTTGAATATGCCAGAGTTAAATTGGTATTGGGGCTATCCGGCTTGTCTTGCCTTAATGTTAACCACGGCTGGGGGTCTAGTTTTTTTCTTTTGGAAACGTGGCTGGTTTAAGTCAGCAATTTAGAATTATATGATCGAGAAAATCGATGTAGTCAAATTTAATCGCGAACTCATATCACTGTTATCTCTCAGTTTAATTGCTATTTCCATTCATCTTTTGTGGCTGGCAATCGATCGATCTTTGCCAGCCTGGGACCAAGCAGCTCATTTAACTAGCGTGCTCAACATCCAAAGAGTAATTAATAATATTCAATTATTTTCACCGGATTGGTGGCATGAATTATGGGCACAAGTCCCTTCTTATCGCGCTCCGTTTTTTTACATCTTAACTACCCCATTTTTGAATGTCTTTGGTAAAAGTTTTAATTCAGGGGTCTTAGTTAATTTATTATTTATTCCAGTAGTTATTTTCTCAACTTACTATTTAGCCAAACGAGCATTTGATGAGCGGGTTGCTTTGTGGGCAGCGTTACTATGTTTAACATTTCCAGCTTTACTTGCTTTCCAACTTGATTATCTACTCGATTATGCGATCGTTGGACTAACTACCCTAACTTTTTTGGTTCTTACTCTATGGAAGGATGCCAGAACAAACAGCGAAAGTTGGCGATGGAGTCTAATCTTTGGGATCTTTTTTGGCTGCTTAATGTTAACCAAACCAACCGGATTTATCTTCTTAATTGTGCCGAGTACAGTTTTACTAGGATCATTTATTAAATATCGCAATTGGCTCGGACTAATCCAGTCTGGATTAGTGCTAATTATTACATGGTTAATTTTTGGTGGTTGGTTTCGCCAGAATTGGCTAACTATTATCACTTCAGCGATCGCCGCTAATGGCATGGGTAAAGGCGAAGGAGATCCAGCCGGAACTACTCTAGCTGGCTGGTTATACTATATCAAACTCTTGCCAGAATTAATTTCTCTACCAATCTTAATTACAGCGATCGGTTTGGCGATCGGGTGGTTATTTAAAAGACCAAAATATAATGGCAATATTCAATCTCAACAAGTGTTATGGTTGTTGTCATATTTTATCGGGATATATATATTCTGTAGCTTAGCAACGAATAAAGATGGACGATTTATCTCACCAATCTTGCCGATTCTAAGCATCTTTATAGCTTATGTGTTCAATCTGCTTCAAACTCCTTGGTTCCGGCGATTGAGATGGTTTGCAGTTGGCGTAAATGGGTTGTTACTGCTAATTCATATCTTCCCAATTCCTGGCACAGACAGTCTATTAAGAATGTCTCAAATTGGTTATAGCTATTCACTCATGGCACAAACTAAGCCAGAACTAAGTAGTCAGCAGCTAGTCAAAGAAATTACTATTACACTGCCATATTTAAGATCGAACATTGGCTCAATGGTATCGAGTCGAGAAATCAATTTTGAGAATCTAGATTTCTATGGGCAATCAGCAAACTTTCAGGTTTATGCGAGAGAATTTAGTAGCAGTGCCAACCAACAACAACAGTTGATCGATCGAGATATCAAAGCCTTTAATTGGTATGCACTCAAGACTAGTGATATTGGTAAAATCGATCCAAAGTTACTACCAATCGTCGAACGCGATCCAAACTTACAACTACACAAAACTTGGAAAACTCGCGATGCTAGTATTTTAAAATTATATCGACGTAAAAACGTCCCAATTTTAGTCGAACCAATTTCTGAGGATGTTAAAAATGTTCGACTAGAGAAAGTGATAATATCACCATCTGCTGAATTATCGATCGATACTACCTATCAATTGAGTGGCGATCGAGAGTCACTCAAACATGGTCTACTATTACTAAGTTGGCAAAGTAAAGATCGGACTTGGAATCATGACCACGGGATTGGGATGGGTGAGTTATATCTCGATCTAGCAAATGTCTCTAGTTTTCGGATTACCGAGCATTTAGCCATGCTTCCGCCAGTAAAATCTCTGCCCGATGAGTATATATTAACTGCGACTTATCTCAATCGGCAAACTGGAGCAACATATCCATTAGCAGTTCCCAAAATTGAAATTCAAGCAACTAGCAGTCAAAAATTTGAAGTGGATTTAGTTAGCAAATTGCATCAATTGGGTCAGTTATTTGCTCAAGGTAAGACCGATCCAGTATTTAGCGAAATTGCCATTTTAAATCAATACGATCCGATCCAAGATTATCTAATCCAAGCACAACAAGCCATTCAATATCGACTCTCTCAGCTTGCGAATGGCGATAGTGAGCTAGATTTGAGATATAGTCTTGCACTTACCCAAGCTCTACAACGTCAAATTGAACCATTGTTAAATAATTTAACTCAGATTGCTAAACAAGACCCCCAAAACCCATCTGCATGGACTTATTTGGGGGTAGTCAGACTATATAATTGGCAGCCACAAGCCGCCGAAGTGGTTTTTAAAAAGGCTGAAGAGTTACCATCCCCACCGCCCGCATTAGCCACGCTCAAAATAGTTTCAGCGTTATTCCGCTTCGATTTGCCGCAAGTGTGGCAGCGGTTACAGACGGTATCTAAATAGAAGAGGGTGCAAGATGTGAGGTTATTAACTGAGTCTGTCGTATGCGGCGAGGATAATTCGCTCGGTTTCCTCCCAATTAATGCACTTATCAGTCACCGAAACGCCATATTTTAGCTGAGCAAGATCTTCAGGAATCGACTGTCCACCCTCGTACAGGTTGGATTCTAACATCATCCCCACCATCGAGGTATTCCCATTGATGATTTGTTGGATCGTGCTTTCAAAGACGATCGGTTGGAGCCGATAATCTTTATTAGAGTTACCATGACTGCAATCGACCACAATCCGAGGTGGTAATTCAGCTTGCTTTAATTCTGTTTCTGCTTGTTTGACACTGACGGGATCGTAGTTGGGTTTCCCGTCACCACCTCGGAGAATAATATGTCCGTAGGCATTACCCCTAGTTTGAAAAACACTCACCTGTCCCAGCTTATTGATACCGAGAAAATTGTGTGGTTGTTTCGCTGATTGGAGTGCATTTAGGGCTACTTTAACACTGCCATCGGTACCATTCTTAAATCCGACTGGCATTGATAATCCACTGGCCATTTCGCGGTGAGTTTGAGATTCTGTTGTTCTCGCACCGATCGCTGCCCAAGAAATTAACTCATCTAGGTATTGTGGGACAATTGGATCTAGTGCTTCTGTGGCGGTTGGCAAACCAATTTCAGTAATTCTCAGTAGCAACTTTCTGCCAATAGATAAGCCTTTTTCAACATCAAAAGACTCATTCATATCTGGGTCATTAATTAATCCTTTCCAGCCGACTGTCGTGCGGGGTTTCTCGAAATAAACTCGCATAATTAGCAGGAATTTATCCTGAACGCGATCGGCTAAATCTTTTAATTTGTGGGCGTATTCTTCTGCTGCGGTAATATCATGAATCGAGCAAGGCCCAACGACGATGAATTTACGGTTATCTTGGAAATCTAGGATTTTTTGAATCTGGTGGCGATAATCAACAATGCGCTGTTCTAATTTGGGAGATAATGGTAACTTTTCCTTGAGTTCTTTAGGAGTAATCAAGATTTTTGAGTAGTTAATATTCGTGTCATTGAGAATATTATTATCCATGATACTCTCCAGATTCTGGATCTCTCGATCTGATGTTTGATTTTGCATGATGAAAAATTATAGGATAGGTATAGTGCAAATGTACGCAGTTAGCTTTGCTGTTCCAACGGGAATCGCTGCTTACTCTTAGATAGCTAATCTTGCTACTAGTGACCATGCACGAGTCAAATTATTAAAGTATTTAATTAATTTACTGCCGGACAGGAAGTAGCATCGATCGATCTAATGCCCTCAGTTGGGCGCGGTTAAGTGCTAGATTCTAAATCGATGCCAACTATATAAACACATGACAGTTAAACTCAGACTTATTTGGACAGTATCAGGGGCTGAGAGAATTTGACTAAAAACTTTATGCAGTTACGCCAGTTACTACCATATTAAAACAAACTGCCGAATGTGACCAGCATATTTATAGATTAGTTGGGAGTTGGGAGTTGGGAGTTGGGAAAGGGGAAAGGATAAATGCTGTTTCTCCACTACCATCTACCCTCTATCCCCTTTCCCTTACCATAGTGGTGTGGGAAGTTTTCCTGGCGTTGATGGAGTTGGAGTTGGTGACTTCTCATTGCTAGGGAGCTTTTCGGTATCAGATTTATCAGGATTTTGGCTGGGTGCGGATTCATTCGTTGTTGGCGATGGTATCGGGATTGTTTCTACGCTTGGGCTAGGTGGCACTGATGGTAAAATTGTCGGTGAAGGTGAGGGGGGTGTGACATCGAGGGGAACTGATGAGGGCCAAGTCGATGGGGATGGAGATGGAGATGGGGATAGCGGAGATGGTGAAACGATCGGTGTTGGTGAAGCCTGTGGAGGCAATTTAGGCGAAGATGATGGGCTTGGTTGAGGTGGAATTACCAATGGAGTTGGCGTTAGTTTGGGTGGTTCGACTGGGGTATTGCAGCCCCGAATTTGGTTATTGTAGACCCAGCCGGTGGTGTTATCGGCTAACTGAATTTTGATAAAGGCAGCTTGGGCTTCGAGGTAGACAACTTTAGTGCCACGGGGTAAATTGGCAATAACTTGGGCATCTCGTTGGGGTTGCGATCGAACTCTCGTGCTCGGCAAGTCAGTTGGAGTGGCGATCCGACAGAGATCGGATTGCAGATCGGTGGCGTAGTTGCGACGATCGAGTGTTTTACTGCTAAACAGGGCAAAACTTCCCACTGCGGCAACCGTTGCGGCGATCCCGGCAATCATCGGAAAGTTACCCCGTTGGGGTGTTCTGGGTAGAGTTTGAGTTGAAGTAGCTGGCAAATTGGCTGAGGGGTAAGCGGCAACTGTCTGTTGCAATTCAATCCTGGGTGAGCCTACTGATCGAGGCTGAGTTGATTGGACTTGGGTGGGAAATTGGGGAAATGTGCCACCAGCCAACCCTCTAACAGCGCGGAGTGCCTCTTCTGCCGTGAGATAACGATCTTTGAAATGATAGCGGGTCATCCGCTGGAGAATGGCAATTAGCTGGGGATTAGCCACGGTCAGATGTTCCCATTTTAGTTCGCCAGTCCGATCGTCTTCCGCGAGGTCGTAGGGATTGACTCCAGTTAAAGCTTGAATGCCAATTTTGCCTAATGCGTAGAGATCGCTGCTAGCGCGGGGTGTCCCGCTAGCTTGCTCGATCGGCATATAGCCAGGTGTCCCGATGGCAACTGTCATCGTTTGTTGTCCATTCAGCATCTGCTGATTGCGAACCTGTTTAATCGCGCCAAAGTCGATCAAAATTAGATGGCGATCGGCTTCACGGCGCATAATATTATCAGGTTTAATGTCGCGATGAATTACGCCCTTAGCGTGAATAAAGACTAAAATCTCTAAGATTTCCTTGAGCAGTTCGACTACCTGTTGTTCGCGCCACCTAATTCCTTTGGTTAACTCAGCGGAGAGGGGATGTCCAGGGATATATTCTTGAACTAAATAAAATTCTTGCTGTTCTTCAAAGTAGGCGAGTAACCGGGGAATCCGATCGTGGTTGCCTAATTGTTGTAAAACGATCGCTTCTTTATCAAACAGTTTTCGCGCTAGCTCAAGGACAGCTCGATCTGTACTAGCTGGTTTGAGATGTTTGAGAACACATTTAGGATTTCCCGGTAGGTGTAGGTCTTCGGTAATGTAGGTTTCCCCAAATCCACCGGCACCTAGTACTTGGAGTACGCGATAATGTCCTGCGAGTAAATGACCGATCATGAATAATTATTCTCTCTCCTCAGCTATCTCAACTTTACTCTCTCTTTTAGCTCATTGACGAGTAGCAGATGTTTTTAGTGGCTGAGGCGGGGGAATTACTGATAACTATC
This sequence comes from Chamaesiphon sp. VAR_61_metabat_425, assembly GCA_031425415.1. GTDB lineage: Bacteria > Cyanobacteriota > Cyanobacteriia > Cyanobacteriales > Chamaesiphonaceae > Chamaesiphon. Next base: position 14,443 of record JANPJH010000164.1, read on the forward strand.
AGTGGCTCTGTTGTAATTATATCCCCAAGGTTTAGATGAGAATTGATACTTTGTTGCGATCGATCGCGCGTTCTAGATTGACTTGACTCAGATCTATGCCTCCTAATGAAGCTCCACTGAGATCTGTTTTGTCGAAAATTGCATGAGTTAGCCTTGCACCACGGAGATCTGCATGACAGAGATTTGCTCCCGTCAGATTGGCTCGGCTCAAATCCGCACCAGTTAAATTGGCTCCAGTGAGATTGGCATAACGTAAATCTGCGCCGATGAGGTTAACCTGGCTAAGATTGGCACCTTGTAAATTAGCGAGCCTCAAATCTGCTTTCATTAACGATGCTCGATCTCCGTTGATTTCGGTCAGAGTTGCCCTAATCAAATTAGCTTCGGTGAGGTTGGCAGACATTAGCCGCGCCTGACTCAAATTCGATCGCCATAATGTGGCTCTAGTTAAGACTGTGGCGGATAAGTTGGCACATAACAGGGTAGCACCCGATAAGTTGGCACTGGTAAGATCGGACTGGCTCAGATCGATCGAGGGTAAATACCATTCGCTCAGATATGCCTCAACTAGATTCATCTGAATAAAGTTTCGCTGTCCATTAGTATACTGCCGCAGCAACTCATCGGTATTCATGCTCGATCGCCTTCAAAACTATATGCCTATACATTAGAGCTACTTCTTGACAACTACTACTTGCTGTCTAGGCCCTGCCTTATGTTAATAAATGTAACAAATTATTGGCAAGGTCGCAAGTGAGTGCATCTTCATCCGCTGTTTGTGCGGAAGACAACTTGCTTGAGGCTAACTGCTGATGGTTGATGACAACCAATGCCCATCACCCGATTTATGCGATGATTGGTAGTTGAATTTTCAATTGGGGGCTATTGTGAAATCTTTACTGCAAGTGTTTCAGAGCCGAAAAATGGCTGCATTACTGTTCGTTGGCTTTTCCTCTGGACTCCCAATCCTACTGGTTTATAAAACGCTGCAATCTTGGATGTCAGATGCGGGAACAGATCTGACTAAAATTGGCTGGTATGGTAGTCTAATTGGCTTTCCTTATGCCTTTAAATTTTTATGGTCGCCATTACTCGATCGATTTGTACCACCATTTTTGGGGAGACGGAAGGGATGGCTATTAATTATTCAGGGTTTGTTAGTGCTGTCGATTGGGACGATGTCGCTTCAAGATCCAAAAAAGTCATTAGATTTACTAGCAATTAACGCGGTCATCATTGCGTTTTTGGGCGCATCCCAGGATATTGTCGCAGATGCCTACCGGACAGATGTTCTTACTATGTCCGAGCGTCCGGTGGGAACGGGCATTTTTACCGCAGGCTATCGGGTGGCATTAATCATCGCCTTTGCTGGAGCTTCCAAATTGTTTGGCAATGTATTCCAGGCTTGGCCCCCAGTTTATCTCGTAATGGCTGGATTGATGCTGATCGGGCTAATATTTACGCTGTTTGCGCCTGGAACTGAAGCAACCGATCGACCACCAGCTACATTTGCTGATGCGGTTATTTTACCATTCATGGATTTTTTCCAGCGACGTGGTTTTCTCTACGGCATTCTAGTCCTAGTGTTCATTGTCTTGTATAAAGTTAGTGATGCGATGATGAATGCGATGTCGATTCCCTTTCTCAAAGCTGCTTGTTTTACACAGCAATCGATCGGTGATATCAATGGTTTTATGGGGATAATTGCCGCTATCATTGGTGCATTACTCGGCGGCGTGTTTTTAACTCGACTCACCGTATTCCAAGGGCTATGGATATTTGGTGGACTGCAAGCACTGGGAATTATTTTCTATTACGCGCTGGCTCAAGCGATTCATCCCGACCCAACGGTGACAGATTTAGCCACAGTTTGCAAAGATTTTGTCCTACCGCCTTTTTCTAATCAGTTGTTCATCCTGGCGATTAACGTTGAAAACTTCTTCGGTGGGATGGAATCATCAGCCTTTGGAGTATTTTTGATGAATATGTGTAACCAACAGTTTTCCGCCACTCAGTTCGCACTCCTGTCGAGTCTGATGGCTTTGAGTAAATTGCTGGTAGCACCCTCTGGCGATATTGTTAAGGCACTGGGATGGTCGAACTTTTTCTTATTGACAATGGTGGTAATTATACCCAGCCTGATTTTACTGGCATTCATCGATCGCCAGACCCCCGATCGGCAACCTGCTAATTAATATTTGTTACAATTCAATAACATTCTCCTCTCTGCTATAAATTTTTAACTACCCATGACATTTTTTCGCCAAAATATCGGTCCCTTCCTAATCGTGCTTGTTTTCTTGTTTGCACTAGTCGCAATGAGCGCGAGAATTTTCTTACCCACAGATCTATCGGGACCCGCGCCGCTCACTGGTCTACTATGGTTTTAGCCTCGATCGAGTTAGTTTACTGTGCTGCCATCTCCATCAAAATCTGTTGAGTACTTTGCGATTCAGTTTCAGTGTGGGGGTGGCGTTGAGTATAACTACCATCGGAGTTGAGATCCCAAGCTTGACGGTTGTCTGCTAGCATGATCCCCAAAATTTCTTGGAGATCTTTAGAGATAGCCGGATCGTCGATTGGGGTGACTACTTCGACTCGACGATCGAGATTTCTGGTCATCCAATCTGCACTACCGATGAAAATTTTCTCATCACCGCCATTGTTAAAATAATAAATCCGGGAATGTTCGAGGAATTTACCAATAATACTAATCACGCGAATATTTTCACTTACGCCTGGAATACCAGGACGCAAACAACACATGCCGCGAATAATTAGATCGATCGATACACCAGCTTGAGACGCGCGATACAGGTTAGCAATCATCGTCGGATCGACTAAGGCATTCATTTTCGCCACGATTCGCCCCATCCCTCCGGCTTCACAGCGATCGATCTCTTGTTGGATCGATTTCTGGAATAGTTCGCGACAGTTAACAGGTGAAACTAATAATTTCCGATAGGCGCGTTGCTGAGAATAACCAGTCAGATAATTAAATACATCTGTTAAATCTGCGCCGAGGTCAGGATCGCAACTAAATAAGCCAACATCAGTATAAATCTTCGAGGTTCTGGCATTGTAATTACCAGTCCCGATGTGGACATATCGGCGGATTTTTTCATCCTCACGTCTGACAACTAGAACTACCTTAGTATGGGTTTTTAAGCCGATTAAACCATACACGACATGAACGCCAGCTTGCTCTAGTTTGCGCGCCCAGTTAATATTATTTTGCTCATCAAATCTAGCTTTTAGTTCGATTAATACCGAGACTTGCTTCCCATTTTCGGCTGCTTTCATTAGAGCTTTGAGTAAATGAGAATCTCCAGTAGTGCGATAGAGGGTCATTTTAATTGCTAATACTCCTCGATCGCTTGCTGCACAGGTAATAAAGCGTTCTACCGTATCTGTAAAAGAGTGATAAGGATGGTGGACAAATAAATCCCGCTGGGCAATTAAACTGAAAAAATCACTGCCTTCTTCATTAGCGCGCAGCCGCCGAAAAAAGGATGGAACTACCGGAGTCCAAGGTGGATCTTTTAATTCAGGTACATTGAGGGATAAAAAAGACATCAAATCTCCCAACCCTAACATCCCACTGACTTGATAAATATCTTGAGTGGTAATTTCCAGTTCTTCTTGAAGCATCTGTCGAATCTGACTCGACATGACTGAAGCTACTTCAATTCTCACCACAGAGCCGCCTTTACGCCGCCTCCGTAGCCCATCTTCGATCGCTAGGAGTAAGTCATCCGCGTCATCTTCATCAACGCTGATGTCCGCATTGCGCGTCACTCTAAAAGTGAAGCAATCTTGAATGTTCATCCCTGGAAACAAGGATTCTAGATTATGGGCAATTAATTGTTCGAGCGGGATTCCCGTCCAAATTTGCGCTGTTTCAGGTGTAGCTTGAAGTGGATTCGATCGATCTGCTACCTGTAAATTTGATGGTAAGCAAATAAATCGTGGTAATACTTTCGGTACTTTTACTCTGGCAAATAACTCCTCTCCAGTTTCGGGATGTTTAACGACAACGGCTAGATTTAAGCTCAGATTAGAGATATAGGGAAATGGATGCCCCGGATCGACAGCTAGCGGAGTGAGAACTGGGAAAATTTGTTCTTCAAAGTAGTTTTGTAAATAGTTACGTTGTTCTTGATTGAGATCGAAGTAATCTAAGAGATAAATACCCCGATCGGCCATTGCTGGGCGCAGAACTTTTTCAAAATGTTCGTGTTGCCGATCCATCAATACCTGTACGCGCTCACTTGCCACCGTTAACTGTTGATTCGGAGTTCTGCCATCAGGGGTGAGTTTAGTAACTTGAGCCTCAATTTGTTCCTTGATTGCAGCAATTCGCACCATGAAAAACTCATCAAGATTCGAGCTAAAAATCCCCATGAATTTTAGCCGTTCGAGTAGTGGCGTGCGATCGTCCATCGCTTCATGCAATACTCGATCGTTAAATTCTAACCAAGTTAATTCCCGATTTATATAATACTGTGGGTCGGATAAATCGATGTCGGCTGAATTCGTAGTAGTTTGGTTGGAGAAGGTCATCTAATTTGTGAATTATGGATTATTTGGATTAATAAGAATAAATCAACTAAAATACTTCTGCTTCGATGCCCAGCCACCATTCACCCAGATTCATCATATCCTGGTGAATATCTGCTACCCGATGGGTGTATTCCTCGATCGACAAGTCTGCTTTTTGTTCGGCCAGTTTTTGTAACCGTAGCTGCACCAGCAACCACGATTTACCCATCCCATCTGTTTCTTCAATATATTTGGCTAATTGTTCGCTATTCACTGATACCTAATACCCAATATAATTTCCTAAAGTTGGCAACTCACATCATCCAAGGCAAATAAAACCAGTGACTCAAGCCGAATCTGCTACCCCGATCTTATTCCGCACTCCTTTATATGATAAGGCGATCGCTCTCTCCGCGAGAATGACCGCCTTTTCTGGATGGGAAATGCCCGTCCAATTTGGTGGGCTTACGTCCGAGCATGAGGCAATCCGCACGAATGTGGGCATGTTTGATATCTCTCACATGGGTAAGTTTACGTTGAAGGGAGAGGCGATCGAACAACTCCAAACTTTAGTTCCTTCGGATTTGAACCGCCTTCAACCAGGGGAAGCACAGTATACGGTGCTACTAAACCCTCAAGCTGGAATTATTGATGACATTATCGTCTATCAACAGGGTGAAGGATGTATCGTTATTATCGTTAATGCTGGAACGAAGGATAAGGATCAAGACTGGTTATTGGCACATCTAGATCCTCGTCGAGTTGAATTTGCAGATCTCTCCGCCACCCAATCGCTGATCGCCATACAAGGGCCAAAAACTGTAGCACACCTCCAGCCATTCGTCGATATCGATTTGAATGAATTGGCGAATTTTGGTCATGCCAGCGCGACTATTTTGAACAATCCAGCTTTTATCGCTCGGACTGGATACACTGGCGAGGATGGATTTGAAGTGATGGTTGCCCCAGAAATCGCGATCGAACTTTGGGATAAACTTATTGCCGCTGGGGTAACGCCCTGCGGACTGGGCGCGCGAGATACACTGCGGTTAGAAGCGGCAATGTGCTTGTATGGTCAAGATATTAACGATACAACTACACCCTTAGAAGCTGGTTTAGGCTGGGTGGTACATCTAGATACCAAAGGTGATTTTATTGGGCGTGATGTCTTGGTACAGCAGAAGACTCAGGGTGTCAGCCGCAAACTAGTGGGGCTGAAAATGGAAGGACGTTACATCGCCCGGCATGATTATCCCGTGACGATCGACGGTCAGCGGATTGGGATTGTCACTAGTGGTACAATGTCGCCAACACTGGGTCAAGCGATCGCCTTAGCATACGTGCCAACAGAGTTTGCTATGCCGGGACAAATCCTCGAAGTCGAAATTCGCGGCAAGCTACACCCCGCTACTGTAGTTAAAAAACCATTCTATCGGCGGGATAGAGGGTAGGAGTTGGGGGAAAGGGAAAAGGGGAAAGGGAAAAGGGGAAAGGGAAAAGGGGAAAGGGAAAAGGGGAAAGGGGAAAGGGGAAAGGGAAACTAAATATACTGCCTGACACTGGTAAATCAACTCCCAACTCCCAACTCCCAACTCTTAATAATTCGATCGCGATCTCTATGACACATTTATGAGATTTAGCTTTACAATAGGTAACAGTGAGGAGCTTATAATCATAATGTATCCCACGTAACTGAACCCTGAACTAATCGCGGGTATCATCGTTAACGCGTTGTCTCCTTGGAGTGAGCTACATAATGGACTATATCGACAAGGTACTAGAGAAATTAAAAGAGTGGGCTGGCAAATTGATTGAGGCGTTGCTGGGTCCCGAAGTTCAGACTGAATCCGAACTAATTCCGATTCCTGTCAACGACAGATCTCGCAGACTGAGGTAGTCAAAATTCCAAAACCTATGACGCTGAACGATCTCACAACTTCTAAGTTGAGTGTACTGGTAGTGCATGGCCCAAATCTCAACTTATTGGGGTTGCGGGAGCCAGGAATATATGGTATTGCTACCCTGGCTGAGATTGATACAAAATTGGTCGAGCTAGGCAAAGATCTAAAAGTCGAAGTTCAGTCGTTCCAATCCAATCATGAAGGAATGTTGGTCGATCAGATTCAAGCTGCCAGAAATCGATATCAGGGCATCTTAATCAATGCCGCAGGCTACACTCATACTAGTGTTGCTATTCGCGATGCAATTTCCGCAGTTCAGATTCCAACAGTAGAAGTCCATCTAAGTAACATTTACAAACGCGAAGAATTCCGGCATCACTCCTATCTAGCATCGATTGCGATCGGGCAGATTAGTGGTTTTGGTATGAATAGTTATTATCTGGGCTTACAGGCGTTGGTGACTTACCTAGAGGGGCTGTGATCTTCGCAATTTAGCTGCTTCTGGGTGGCTTGCTGTCGCTGGCAGATGGCGACCTGGGTAACAGAAATGAAAATGTACTGCCTTGGCCAACCACGCTCTCGACCCAGATTTGACCGCCATGTTGCTGCACGATACTCTTACAAATAGATAATCCTAGCCCGGTACCTTCACCACTACGGGCATCAGAAACATCCACTTGCTGGAACCGCTCAAAAATTAGATCTAATTTATCAGCGGGAATGCCGCGCCCAAAATCTCGCACTTCAAATAGTAGTTGCCCTCCGCGCTTGTGAGAGCTAAACCAGACAGTACTACCGCGTGGAGAAAACTTGATGGCATTGCAGAGGAGATTAGTAAAAGTTTGAATAATTCGATCGGCATCGACCCAAACTTGACCGCCAGAACAATCGACATGGAGAAGAACACCTGCATTCTCCGCTAATGGTTGGATGATATCAACTGCTTTGGACATCAACTCAGTTACTGTCCAGACAGCTTTGACCATGGTGACGGTACCAGATTCGATCCGCTCAATATCTAAGATATCATTCACCAACCGCATCAACCGATCGGTACTATCAACAGCAATATCTAGTAACCGCTTCCCTTTCTGGGAGTGGACATCGAGCAAGCCACTGGCTAGCATCGAGAGGGAACCATAAATTGAGGTGAGCGGAGTCCGCAGCTCGTGACTAACAATGGCGACAAACTCATCTTTCATCCGTTCGACTTGATGGCGAGCGGTCACATCTAGTGCTATGGATAAAATGGATTCCATTTGACCTCGATCGTCCAATAAAGCTGAGTTGTACCACTCACACTCAATGATCTGACCATCTCGTCGATGGCAACGACTGGTCGTAATATAGCAAGACTCCTTACCGCTCACCAGCCGCTCCATCACACCATTCATCCGTTCGATATCTGAAGATGTCACAAATTCCCATTCATGGGGATGTTTGCCCAATACTTCATCGGCTGACCAACCAAATACTTTTTCAGCAGCCACCGACCATCGACTGACCCGAAAATCACGATTCCATTCAACTACAGCGAGGGGGGAATTTTCAAAGTGGAAGTTTAACTTATGTAAGGCATCGCGCAAGTCATTCTCTGTCTGTCGCAGCGCAGCCTCTGCCCGCTGGCGTTCGTGCAATTCTAGTTGAAGTTGTTGGTTAGTTTGTTGAAGATCGTGAGTCCGCTCGACTACTCGCCGTTCTAATTCAATTTTTGTCCGGCGGAGTGCGGCTTCGGTGCGTTCGCGCTCGATCGCGTAACGAATCGACCTCAACAATACATTACTATCGACTTGACCCTTGATCAAGTAATCTTGCGCCCCTTGCTGTACGGCTGCCAGGGCAAGGGTTTCGTCATCCGAGCCAGTCAGAACGACAATCGGGATATTGATCGCTTGACGATGCAGATTGAGGAAAGAAGCCAGTCCCCGACTATCCGGCAAGGAGAGATCGAGCAAAATCACATCAAAACGAACTGCCTCAACCAGTGATAACTGCTCTAGAGCAGCAGCTAAAGTCATGACTGGAGTAATCTCACACTGCACAGTCGTGACTTCTCGCAAAATCTCCCGCAACAACCGGATATCCCCAGGATTGTCTTCAATGAGCAAAATGTTGAGAACAGTGGTAGTCAAGTTGCTGCACTCCGATGAGAGGGTAGGGTTAGAGTTTAGGGATGTGAGTATGCGGAATACCTAATTATCCTGGTGGTAACTGAACGATGGTGAACCAAAAATCTTCGATCGATTGGATGATATGAACAAACTGGTGAAAATCTAAAGGTTTGGTAATGTAGCAGTTGGCATGGAGATTGTAGGCTTTAAGGATATCTTCCTCGGCTTGAGACGTGGTGAGCACGACGACGGGAATCCGTTGTAATTGCTCATTTGCTTTAATCTCGACTAATACTTCTCGTCCATCTTTGCGAGGTAAATTCCAATCTAGCAAAATTAAATCGGGCTGGATCGCTTGACCATATCTGCCTTGGCGGTTGAGAAAATCCATTGCTTCTACCCCATCAGCCACCACACTTAAATTAACATTAATTTCTCGATCTGCTAGAGCAATTCGGGTTAGGTTGACATCGCCAGGGTTATCTTCAACAAGTAAAATCTCAACGGGGCGACTAGTTACTGGCATGTTTAGGATGAAGTATTACCTATGCCAGGTATTATAAAGTAAAAAACTGAACCGCGACTAGGTTCTGACTCAGCCCAGATCTGACCGCCATGCCGCTCGACAATCTTTTTGCAGATAGCTAGACCGATTCCCGTACCAGAATAGGTACCGCGTGAATGCAATCGCTGGAACATGACAAAAATTCGATCGAGATATTGCGGCTCGATGCCAATCCCATTATCGGTAATGGCAAACCGCCAAGCAGACGGGGGACTGGCGAGATCGCGATCGGCTGACTGAGGCGAACTGCTAAGATCTACTTGTTGGGCAGTAATATGAATTTGAGGTGGCGCATCCCGGCAAAATTTGATGCCATTAGCAATCAGATTTTGGAACAATTGGGTCAACTGAGTCCGATCTCCGGTAATTTCTGGGAGCGGATCGCTAGTAATTGTCGCTGAACTCTCGCGCACGGCGACTTGGAGGTTAGCTAGTACATCTTGCAGCACAAGATTGCAGTTGACTGAGGTAAAAGGTTTGCCGCGACTGCTGACGCGGGCATAGCTCAATAATGCCTGAATTAAGGTCTGCATTCTCGCCGCGCCATCGACGGCATAACTGATAAATTCATCAGCATCATCATCGAGTTTGCCCTGGTAGCGGCGTTCGAGTAATTGGAGGTAACTCATGACCATCCGCAGGGGTTCTTGTAAGTCATGGGAAGCAATATAGGCAAACTGTTCTAACTCAGCATTCGATCTGGCGAGTTCTTGGCGTTGTTGGCGTTCCTGTTCTAATAGTTGAGCTTGAGTGAGGGCAATGCCAATTTGGTTAGCAATTTGACCGATCGAGGCGATCTCACTGGCAAGCCAGACTCGTGGTGCTTGACAGTGGTGAATAATCAGTAATCCCCACAACTTATCCCGTAGCAGAATTGGCGCGCTCGAACTTGCCCGAACGGCAAATTTCTGGAGAAACTCCACATAACAAGGTTTAAAGCCAGCCTGAGTAATATCATCAACACTATCAATCCGCCCCTGCTGGTAGACGGCGTGGTAACTTCGATCTAAGCAAGGGTCAAAAATCCGACGACCCATCACAGTTGGATAGCCAGCCAATACTTGCTCCTTGACCACTGTACCCCCACCATCTGTCTCCAGTCGAAAAATCAAGACGCGATCAACCTTTAGCATTCTTTGCACCTCCTCGACGGTAGTTTTCAAGATTTCTTCTAGTTGTAGGGATTTGCGAATCTTTTGGGAAATTTCCGCAGACAACCGGGCCTGTTGCCGCAACCTAATTCGATCGCTAATATCAATTAAGGTCGATCGACTGGTGAGATAATTACCGTTGGCATCCTTAATTGCCACAACTGTGGCACTCACGGGCAAAATATGACCATCTTTGCGGACTAACTGAAACTCTAGATCGCGAATCCAGCCCCGCGATCTTACCAACGGGAAAGATTCATGAAACTTTTGAACACTTTCTGGCGTAAGTAAATCTGTAAAACTTTTATGACCGACGAGTTCGGCTGCTTCATACCCCAACATTTGCAGCTCGGTACGGTTGATTCGCAAAAATTTTCCGGTTCGATCGAG
>JANPJH010000165.1:0-34575 GCA_031425415.1 Chamaesiphon sp. VAR_61_metabat_425
TGGCGATATGCTTCTAGCATCTTAAAATATAAGTCTATGTATAGGTTTCTCCATTTTAATAGGAGTGGGCTGTTGCTGAGTGTTTGGAGCGATCAATTTTGAGAAGCAATTCAAAAGTGAAAAATTCCAGATCTTGATCGAGCAGTTTTGAATTCACTAATCACCAATTTTATTACCTTGCATTTCTTAAATATATTTTGTAGCTTTGTATGAATATTTTATGGAAGACGTAACTGCAAGACAGATCATCATTGAGTACTTAGAAAAACGATACCAAAAGCCTTATGCGGAAACTTGCTTGGGTGGTGACTTCGATCTCAAGTTTATTCCAGAAAAAACATCAGGGGAGAAAGAAAAATACAGAGCAATTTGGATTGCTAGCTTCTTCCTGGATCTAACTGAATTTGAGGCAACTCATGGTACCGAATTCTTTCCGGTATCAATCGAGATCTATCTTGACGATGACACGAGAGAAATCTGGCTACCTGCTAATCAGAACAAAAAACTTACCTCTCAAGAGAAACACGCTGCTCGAAAAGAACGGCGACAGATAAGGCGGAATTCAAATACGAAGTAGTTTCAACGATTCCCCAATCTAAAATGGTGTAAATCGATCAATATTTCATTTTCATGGTAAATAACGATAAATATTCGATCGATCTTCGCGATCTCATTATCTTTCCAGAAAAACCGATCTGATGACTCCCCAAGCTAAAATGGGGGTATTCGATCGCATGTGACGATTTTGCTAGAATAGAGGTACGGTTAACACCTGGGAAAATTAGTATGATATCACTCGACCTATCTACATGGATGAGATAACCTTTGAATGGGACACGCAAAAGGCTCAGACAAACGATCGGAAGCATGGCATATCATTTGAAGAAGCTGAAACTGCCTTCTACGATTCTAATGCTCGTACTTCTTACGATCCAGACCACTCACAGGATGAAGATCGCTATATCTTATTGGGGATGAGTGAATCTTTCAATTTAATAGTCGTGTGCCATGTGTATCGGCAAGATGATGAAAGTATTCGGATTATTTCTGCTCGTAGAGCGACTAAAACAGAACAAAAAGAATATAAAGGTTATTTGACATGAGAGATGAATATGACTTTTCACAATCTGTACCTAATCCTTACCTGAAGAAGTTAAAAAAACAGGTGAGTATAAATCTAGAAGAAAATGTTGTGGACTATTTCCAAAAATTATCTGAACAAACAGGAATTCCCTACCAAAATCTAATTAATCTCTATCTCCAAGATTGTGTACGGACTGAGCGAAAGCCTTCTCTAGAATGGGTTTGAGCGATTCTCCAGGGAGAGGCTGTCGCCAACGAGATTTACAGACACCTAAATTGATATGGAGTAAAGAGTGTGAACATTCAATTAAAATCAGATCAAGAACAATTCATTCGATCGCAGATCGATCGTGGAGAGTACTTAACTGCTGAGGATGTTATTTCTGAAGCATTCAAATTATTAGAAGCAAAAGCACATAAGATTGAAGAACTTCGTCAAAAGATAGCAGTCGGTACCCAATAAATTGCTAATGGACAGACGACAGATGGAGAAGTGGTGTTTGAAAGATTGCAAGCAAAGATCGCTCAAATTGCCAGCGATAGCAATCTATGAGTAGCTATTCTTTTTCAGATACAGCCATTCGAGATCTTGATGAAATTTGCAACGATCTGATAAATCCCCAATCTAAAATGAGGGTGTTCGATCCAAAAGTAGATTAACTTTGTCCCTGCTCTAATTCTTTTCCTAAACATTGTTTGCACTGAGTCAATATTTCTCGTTAGCGAAGCATCTCAGATTAAATACCTGCCAACTCCATTTCTTGACAATTTATATGTGCTTTAGTTAAAGTTTGCTTAATCTTTTCTAGATCTAGGATAGTAGGAATAAAACTCATTTTAATCTCCAGTCTAGTTTAATTTCTTCTAGACTCTGCTCTAACGCAGGAGTGCAATTCTGGATATTTGCGTTGGTGAAGCCTACCGGAGGTAATCTCCTCATTCATCAATTTTAGCAGATCGTTTTTATAATTATCGATCGCGTAGCGTACTGTAGGTAATCGAACCCCACCAATTCACCCTACACAGATCCGCGCTACGATAGATAATCGCCCAAACAAACGTAAAACAGAGGCAAAATCGTGGCAGTTGCAGTAGATAGTCTCATTACTCCTGAAATCCTCAAACCCGCTCGTTATCTCGGTAACGAACTCGGTGCGGTGCATAAGCCGTGGGAGAGTGCGACAGTCCGCTGGGCACTGACATACCCAGAGATCTACGAAGTTGGGGCGAGCAATCTGGGGCATATTATCCTCTACAGTATTATCAACGCCCAGCCGCGCCAATTATGCGATCGAGCTTACCTTCCAGCAGCGGATTTAGCCCAGAAATTACGCGATACTCAAACACCATTATTCGGCGTGGAGTCGCAGAAATCCCTCGCGGAGTTTGATATCCTCGGTTTTAGTCTCAGCTATGAGTTGGGCGCAACGAATATATTAGAGATGTTGAGTCTGGCGGGAATTCCCCTGACGTGGCGCGAGCGTGCTGCGGGTAATTATCCATTGATTTTTGCAGGTGGACAAACGGCGACATCCAATCCCGAACCATACGCAGATTTCTTTGACTTTATCGCTCTGGGGGATGGGGAAGAGTTATTACCGGAAATTGGCTTAGTAGTTGAAGATGGCAAAACTGCGGGGCTGAGTCGGCGCGATTTATTATTAGATCTCGCTCAGGTTCCAGGCGTATATGTGCCCCAATTTTACGATTTGCATCCCGATGGAAGCGTCAAGCCCAATCATCCCGATGTACCCGAACGCATCCTCCGACGGGTAGCTACCCCGATTCCAGCATACTCGATTGGGTTGGTGCCATACGTTGAAACCGTACACGATCGACTCACGATCGAAATTCGGCGTGGTTGCACCCGTGGTTGTCGCTTTTGTCAACCGGGAATGTTGACTCGCCCTGCGCGGGATGTGGAGCCGGAAGCGGTAATTAATGCGATCGAAACTGGAATGCGATCGACGGGTTATGATGAGTTCTCCCTCCTCTCCCTCAGTTGCTCGGATTATCTCGCCCTTCCTGCCGTGGGATTGGAAATCAAGAATCGGCTCAAGAATGAGAATATCTCCCTTTCTCTCCCCAGTCAGCGGGTAGATAGATTTGATGAAGATATCGCCAATATCATCGGTGGTACGCGCAAAGGTGGCTTAACTTTTGCGCCGGAAGCGGGTACCCAACGGTTGCGGGATGTTATTAATAAGGGTTTGACGAATGAAGAATTACTGCGCGGCGTGAAGACGGGCTTCGAGCAGGGTTGGGATAAGATCAAGCTCTATTTTATGATCGGTTTACCAGGTGAAACCGATGTCGATGTCGTCGGGATAGCCGAAACTGTGCGCTGGCTCAAACGAGAATGCTGGGAGAAGGGTAGACGCACGCTGCATTTTAATATCACCATCTCCAACTTCACCCCCAAACCCCATACCCCCTTCCAATGGCACTCGGTTTCCACCACCGAATTTGAGCGAAAACAACGATTACTCAGAAATGAGTTCTACAATCTGCGTGACGTTAAAGTCAATTATACCGACGTGCGGATCTCGGCAATGGAAGATTTTGTCGGACGGGGCGACAGGTCTCTCGCCTCCGTAATCCGCCGCGCCTGGGAACTCGGTGCGGGGATGGATGCCTGGTGGGAAAACCTGGAAAAAGCCTACGGTGCCTGGGCACAAGCGATCGACGAAGCTAGTTTAGACTGGAAATATCGCCGCGTCGAAAATGGCGAATGGAATGTATTTGAGAGTAGCGAAGTTGGTGTGAATCCCCCTGTCTTGTCGCGCTTTTTAGCGGAGGAAACCTCCGCAGCGCGCGCCGCTAAATCCCCCTTGGAAAGGGGGACTTCCGAAGCCCCCTTTCCAAGGGGGTTGGGAGATTCAGATCTCCAAACGGAGCCAACCGCCTTAGCAGCAGAAACTCCAAGATCTGTAGTCAATAGTCGATCACCAAAACTCAAGCTACGCATCGCTTTCGGCGATGCGGCACCAATAGTTGCATCTACAGAATCCCTAGAGGCTCCCCCAGTCCCCCAGTCCCCCAGTCTCCCCGTCCCCCTGCCCCACAACCTCAATGCTCCCCTCCCCTGGGATCACCTCGACACGGGCATCGACAAAAAGTGGCTTCAAGACGACCTCGAACGCGCTCTAGCCGCTGGTATCGTCCCCGACTGCTCATTCGATGGTTGCTCTCATTGCGGCGTGTGTGGCACCGATTTCGGGCACAATGTCATCGTCCCACCCATGCCGATTCCCGAATTCACAGGACAATTCATCCCCAATACCGATAAAGCCCAGCGCATCCGCGTCTGGTTTGGCAAAGTTGGCAAAATGTCGTTAATCGGGCATCTAGATTTAGCCAAATTATTCGATCGAGCCATCCGCCGCGCTAGTATTCCTGTCACCTATAGTGGTGGCTTCCATCCCGCCCCCCGGATCATGATTGCCAATGCTTTACCATTAGGCTCAACCAGCACGGGAGAAATCGCTGATTTTGAACTCACAACCATCATGGATGAGGCAGAATTTAAATCTAAATTAGCAGCCCAATTACCCGCAGATATTCCGATCTATCGTGTAGAATCTGTCGATCTCAAACAACCTGCTGCTTCAGCATTAATAACTCAAGCGGAATATCTAATTACTGTTTCATCGGCTAGCGAAACATTTACCCAATGGGAATCTTGGATCGCTGCGGTGTTAGCTAGTCAGGAAATTATTCAGAACAAAAAGTCTAAATCTGGCAAGAATACGCAAATCAATTTACGCGACAGGTTATATGAATTGGAGTTGCTGAAAGTTGGTGGTGAGACAGATGTGGAGTTGCGATATGTGGGTAGTTGTGCAAATGATGGGACGTTGTTGCGCCCAGAACAGATGGTGTTTATGTTGGAACAGTTATCTGGGGTGGAATTGCACTTGGTGAATGTGGTTCGATCGAGATTAATTTTAGATAGCCCAAGTTGCTACCCATAACCTCAGCGGTTTCTAACCGCTGCTCAGATTGCAAAGTCTGCCTACGCGGACTAATAAACTAGTTCGGGTAGGCGAAGTCAGTCTGAAAGACTTAGGCACAATTTGCAGCATCAGCCAAGACTTTAGTCGTTGGCATTTCAGTAGATAGCAAGTTGGGTTTTTTACTTGAAAGTCCCTCAATAACTGTTAGGAATTTAATTCTTTAGGCATGACTGTGACTAGCTGATTTCTGCCTTCGCGGGAAATTTTAACTTTTAACCGTTGACTGACGTGACTATTTTCCATCACATCTTGCAGTTGACTCGCATCCTGAATTGGATCGCCATTAACTTCGAGAATCACATCACCACGGCGCATTCCAGCTGCAGATGCGGCGGTATTGGGTAATACCCGCACCACTAGTACCCCATTAATCGCGGGAATTTGGAATGGTGCATTGGGGTCATTATTATTCTCTGCCGCGATGTCTGGTGTCAGTGTCACCATTTGCACGCCGAGATAGGGGTGGGAAACTTTTTCGCCGCGTGCTAATTGGGTGGTAATTTGCTTCGCTTTATCGATCGGAATCGCAAATCCAATCCCCATGGCATCAGCCCGAATCGCCGTATTGATACCGATGACTTGCCCTTGAGCATTGAGCAGGGGGCCGCCTGAATTACCTGGATTGATTGCAGCATCAGTTTGGATGAAATCGAGACGTTTATCGGTCATGCCGACGGCTGCACTAGAACGTTTGAGAGTGCTAACGATGCCTAGTGTGACGGTATTATCTAAGCCAAACGGATTGCCAACGGCGATCGCCCAGTCACCGACTTTGACGAGGCTGGAGTTACCTAATTCAGCAATTGGCAGATCTTTACTGCCAGCAATTTTGACTACAGCTAAATCAGTGACAGGATCTACACCCTGCACCTTACCTTCTAAACTGCGCCCATCTTTGAGAATGACTGTAACCTTGTCTGCCTGATTGACAACATGAGCATTAGTCAAAATTACCCCATCTCGATCGATAATAAAGCCCGAACCCTGACCCCGTAATAGTTGTTGCTGAGGAAGTCCAGACATGGCTTCATCCCCAAAAAATGGGTCGATCCGTCGCGTAATCGTCCGCTCGGTGTCAATCCGCACAACGGCTGCTCCCACTCGCTCGACTGCCTGACTGACAAAGCTCCTACCACTATTATCAGCAATGGCAGCTACTGGTACTGCGGCGAGAACAGGTAAAGGCAAAAAAGTAGCAACTGTCAAAGCGATCGCCACGATCAGATAACCTAGTTTTGGCAATTTCATAGATTAGGTTGGCAATTTAGCGTAGATTCTATTATCTATTGTGACAATTTTTCGCGCCCAGACAATTACGGATAATTCGGTATTGGCGGATTCGATCCTTACCAAACGGGATCGTCATAGAGGTGAACGATCGTGATTTCATCTGTGGGCACAGCAGTCAGACAAGCGCGCACGGGGTTTTCTTGACCTTCGATCTCGATTTCACAGGCATAGCATGAACCCATCATACAGCCCGTCGGGATTGAGATTCCAGCTCTATGGGCTGCATCGAGTAATGGTTCGCCAGGTTCTGCTTTAACGGTGACTCGATCGGGTAGAAAGTGAATGGTTACAGTCATCGTTAGGAGTTAGGCTTTAGGGATTAGGTAATATTGTAGGGGGAATGATAAAATTCGAGCCTGAACTAGTCGATCGTCCAAGTAAGTTGGCATAAGTATCGACTATAACAATAATGCGTGAAACTTAGATGAGGGAAATGTCCACCCTACTCTTACCACCTAATCCCTAAAGCCTAATCCCTAATCCCTATGAATATTGCTGTGTATCCCGTTCGCTGGCAAGACAATCGCGTATTGCTGATCGACCAAAATCGTCTACCTAATGAGTTTACTTATGTCGAAATTAGTCGGGTTGAAGATATGGCCGAAGCGATCGTCACAATGATCGTGCGTGGTGCGCCAGCAATTGGGGTAGCAGCGGCTTATGGAATGTATTTGGGTGCTAGAGATCTGACTACTACAGATCGAGATGAATTTTTGACAAAGCTGGCAGAAATTGGGAAAAGGCTTAGGGCGACTCGACCAACGGCTGTGAATCTATTTTGGGCGATCGATCGGATGGAGCGAACGGCTCAAACTGCTACGGGGAATGTGCCAGAGATCGTCGAACAATTACTAGTTGCGGCTCAACAGATTAATGCTGAGGATATCGAAACTTGTAAAGCGATCGGTACACATGGTTTGGCTGCTTTGCCTAGTAGTCCAGATAAGCTGTGTTTGCTGACTCATTGCAATGCAGGTGCCCTAGCAACGGCGGGTTATGGAACGGCATTGGGAGTGGTACGTTCCGCCTGGGCGGAGGGGCGATTGGCGCGAGTATATGCTGATGAAACTCGCCCTCGGCTGCAAGGTGCTAGACTCACAAGCTGGGAATGTGTTCAGGAGGGTATTCCCGTGACGGTGATTAGCGATAGTATGGCGGCACACTGTATGAAACAAGGGTTAATCGATGCGGTGGTAGTTGGTGCCGATCGAATTGCCGCTAATGGTGATGCTGCTAATAAAATTGGCACTTACAGTTTAGCCTTGGTCGCCAAAGCACATAAAATTCCCTTCTTTGTTGCCGCACCGCTTTCGACGATCGATTTTAGTCTCAGCGATGGCAGTTTGATTCCGATCGAGGAACGGCATCCTTCGGAACTTTATCAAATCGGGGAAACGATTATTTGTCCACCAGGAGTGGAATTTTACAATCCGGCTTTTGATGTAACTCCCGCCCATTTAATTCAAGCGATCGTGACTGAATTTGGTGCATTTGCGCCAGCCGAAATCATCAATCTGCAAAATAAAACTTCAACGATCAAATAAGTTATACATTATTTCTTTTTGGGAAACTTAGGTAGATCGATAACTGTTTTTTTTGCTGGTAAATTGAGACTTTCATCCTTGATAGTAGGCCATTCGAGTGTTGGAGCTGGCCAATTCGCTGCAGGTTTAGGGGTAGTTGTTATTGTGCTTTCTTTATTAACTACTTCTGGTGGCGGTGGTGGTGTCGAGATCGCGCTAGGAAACCGATCGGGAGTAGGTTCGATCTCATCGCGCCAGTTTACTTGAGCAGAGGTGGTTATCATTCGAGTGGCAGTTGGCGGGGTGGGAGTCCAGCCTGGGATCTCGTCCTCAAAACTAGTCGGATTTGTGGGCAAGATTTCTGCCGTTGCCGCAACTGCATCGGTTGAAGTCTCTGGAGTGGTTAACTCTAATTGGGATGGAGTTACTTCAGCATCTGCTGAATTGAGATTGGTGACTACTGCCGAGGGATGTTCTGCTTCAACACTCGTTTGTGTCTCAGCAAGTTCCGTGGGTAGGCTTTCCAAACTCGCTGGAGGAGTGACTGCGATATCCGCTGAATTTTCAGTTGAATCGTTTTCGGCATTGAGGTTTGGAGTTGCAGCTTGGTGTTTCATCCGCCGATGTAGTTCTAAGGCTACCTGTTCGGTTTTGGTTAACTTTTGGGTTTGCTGCTGGTATTTCTGCCGGAGATCGTTATTTTCTGCTTCTAAGTGTGGAATGATGGCTTGAGTAATTTCCAGTTGTTGGGAGATAGTTTCAATTAAGGTTTGTTGGCGTTGTCCGATTTGATGGGATGTTTCTAGTTGTTGAAAGAGTGCCCCAATCCGATCTTGAGCGATCCTGAGTTCATCTTGTTGTTGCAAAATTGTAATTTCGTGAGTTTGCTTTTCCTCTTTATAGGTATGTAGTGTTTGTTTGGAGGAAGCTAGAGCCTGTTCTAATCTGGCAATTTGTTCTACTAATTGGCGATTAATTTGCCGGAGATTGCTCACAACTGTCAGCCAGTCAGTTTGATCTGGTTGTGATTCAACTGTTGTGTAGACGGTCTCGATCTGTGGTGCTACTTTTGGTTCAGATGGATTGAGATGACGTTCTGACATGCTAGGGGTTAGGGGTTAGGGGTTGGTGGATTGGGGTTAGTAGGTAGCGGATAGGGGTTGGGGAGAAACAGCATTTATCCTATTCCCTATTCCCTATTCCCTATTCTCTATTCCCTAACCTATTGCTGTCGCTAGTAAATCTCGATGGATCAGAGATTTTTGACTGAGCGTTTGGAGGGCTGTTGGACTTAGAGGTGTCCCTGTGGCAAGGTGTTGTTGCCATGCTTGGGTAATTGTGGTTGCATCTGTGGGAATATCTGCTAATTGCCAACCGGGGATATCGATTTCTGTCATCAGTTTAGTGACCTTGGGGTCGTAGCTAATTGCCCAACATTTAGAGCCTTCCGCTGCTGCCATAATTAGACTGTGATAGCGCATCCCGATCGCTAGATCCACTCCCTGAAATAAGCCTTTGAGTTGTTTGGGGTCGGTCAGTGTAACTACTTGACTATTATCCGTCAATTGCGATCGAATCTGTTCGGCAATATCCACATCTGTAGTCGGTTGAAAGGGAACCAGGAGAATGTGGCTGCCAGTGGCGGCTTGCAGGTCTATTAACGCTTGAGTGAGGGTATCTAATCGTTGGTTGGTCAATTGGGGATGCGATCGCAGGGTGACAGCGATTTTAGGACTAGGAATACTGGCAATTTCAGGGACTGGGGTAGCAGCTAGGCTCCAGACGGGATCTGGAGCCATCAAGCAGCTTATGCCCCACTCTTTGAGCAGAGCTGCTGAGGCTGGATCTCTGACGCTCACAGCGGCACAACCACTAAAGGCTCGTTTAGCAATCCAGCGCGTTAAGGGGTTATCGACAGGACCAATGCCTTGAGCGATTGCGATCGTCTTCAACCCAAATTGCCCCGCCAATCCCATCAGGC
Organism: Chamaesiphon sp. VAR_61_metabat_425; assembly: GCA_031425415.1. Lineage (GTDB taxonomy): Bacteria > Cyanobacteriota > Cyanobacteriia > Cyanobacteriales > Chamaesiphonaceae > Chamaesiphon. The sequence goes on from JANPJH010000165.1 coordinate 9,894, forward strand.
CCCCATAATAGATCGAATTACGGATACTTGTCGCATCTTGAATCAGACTCCCCCCGCCTAAAATCAGCACTTGGGACTCTTTGAGCGCGCGGACAACCGAGCCACTATTCATGCGATCGTAACTTTTGACTCCATAACTTTTGGAGGTAGCACGCGGATTTGCCGATAATACCAGTGGTTTCACCGTTGGCGGCAACATCTCCAACATCGACACCAGCAATGCTTCATCACCACCGTTGCCTTTGCCATAATAACCACACAGCACAGCCTGGATCTCAGTCATAGTTGTCAGTTCACTGTTGGGTTAAAGGATATTCTACTAGGATGCGAGCGTTATGTCTCGACTCTCGGCTCAAACCAGTGATTAAGTGAATTGGTCTATCATATCTATATATAGTTGTCACTAGCTAAAATCCCATGACCCCACCACCAACTATTGCTACACCTAATTTTCTCCAGTTATGGCAATGGGTTCTCGCCCCCTTAGAATTTCTCCACAAATATGAGCGACAGTGTGGGGATATTTTTAAAGTTAGTATGAGTGGTGGATTTAAAGGTGCGATATTTATTAGCGATCCCCAGGCAATTCAACAGCTATTAACCAGTGATACTAAACAATTTTCGGCACCTGGTGCGATCAATGGTATCTTACAACCCTTTTTGGGCAATCGTGGAGTAATTTTATTGGATGGGGGCGAACATCGCCAACGCCGACAGTTGTTGATGCCGCAATTTCATGGTGATAAAATTCGGGGTTATACCGATATCATGGTTCGGATTACCCGCGATGCAATTCAAAAATGGCAAGTAGGCGAAACTATTAATGTGCGCGAGCAGATGCAATCGATTTCCCTATCAGTGATTTTACAAACTGTGTTTGGATTATATCAAGGCGAACGCTACGATCTAATTCGATCGCAGTTAATTGAGGTGCTCTCACTAGTTGATTCGCCACTTAATGCTAGTTTTCTATTTTTTCCAGCCTTGCAACAAGATTTAGGTGCTTGGAGTCCGTGGGGTAAGTTTCTCCGCAATCGTGAGGAACTCGATCGACTACTATACCAAGAAATCGCCGCTCGTCGTCAGGATGAAAACCGAGCAGATCGAACTGATATTTTGAGTATGTTAATTGGTGCAAGAGATGCTGAAGGTCATGGTATGACTGATGTTGAGTTGCGCGACGAACTCATGACACTGCTATTTGCTGGACATGAAACTACGGCAACTGCCTTAGCTTGGGCAATTTATTGGATTAACTACCTACCTGAAGTCAAAGAAAAATTACTCGCGGAAGTTGCCACCATCGAAACAGCCGAAGATGTGCTCGCAATTAGCCGACTGCCTTATTTAAGTGCAGTTTGCTCGGAAACATTACGGATTTATCCAGTTGGGATGCTGACATTCCCTCGAATTACGCAGGAGCCAGTCTCGCTCCAAGGATATGAAATTCCGGCTCAAACGGTAGTTGTGGGCTGTATTTATCTCGCCCATCATCGCGAAGATCTCTATCCTGAACCGCATTTGTTTAAACCAGAACGGTTTTTAAATCGCCAATTTTCTCCCTATGAATACTTCCCCTTTGGTGGTGGAAGTCGTCGCTGTATCGGTATGGCTTTGGCCCAATTGGAACTGAAATTAGTTCTATTTGAGGTTCTAACTAATTGTCAACTAGAACTAACTGGTAAATTACCCGTGGTTCCCGCTCGGCGTGGGGTTACATTAGGACCCGCAGGTGGGGTTACTGCCAAGGTGGTTGCAAAAAACTAACCTGGAAGTAGCGACTATTTTGGTATGATTGGAGTCTGAATCGAATGGAGCGGCGACTTTGATGAAGATTATACATGGTACTTGGATTCCTCAATCGGGGACTGATTTTGTTCAGGCTGGGGCATTTTATCTCTGGGTTGAAACAGATATTACTGCTAAAGGAAAGCAAAAATCAGCTCCAAGCAATGCTAATCGACATCCGCAACATTTAGCGGCGGCTGAACTGCAAGAGTTCTTAACTGATTCACTATCTATTTCTGCCGTCAATTCACAGCACTTGCCAGAGGTTTTCACGTCACAGTATTTTCTCTTACCAAGTCATGAAAATTCACCATTACCATCTCTAGAATTAGCCCGATATTTAGAAGTAGAACTACCGGATTCATTCGAGCTGCAATATTGGCAGATCGATTGTTATCGGACGGTTGTTTATAATAATGGTCGGTTAGGGAATAATGTGGTAAAACTGCTCAAAGATCTTCATTTTTTAGCGATGAACGATCTAACTGAGATTCAGATGGGAGCAGATTTATTATTCTGGTATCACTATACTCAAGCTTTAAAGCAAGTTATCCTTAAAGACCAGTATATTCCCGCACTAATTTATCGAGAAATAGAGCAAAATACAACTAAATCACAACAGAAAACCAAGAAAAATACACCGACAGTAGTAGCCCAAATTTATCCAGCATGGGAAATTATTTCCGAGCAATATACCGCAGATATTCAACATTATAGTGAGGTGATGCCATTAGCTTGTGTGGCAGGATTTAGTACGCCACCAAAAACATCCACTTTTTACGATCGAGCCACTATTCTCGAACATTTTTCCACTCATTTATTGACTGAAATAATTATCAATACGCCATCAACGGCAGCAGTTGAGAAACAGATCGATGGCTCTTTGTTACAATTTTGTTGGCAAAAAAGTGGTCTCAAAATTATTGATGCACCGAGCTTGTATCAACAGTGGCAAACTTGGCGCGATCGCATTGCGCGGAGTCAAGGATCTACTAATTTTTATCTCTGCTTTCACCTCCAGGAGCCGCTTCAAGCAGAGAAGCCGTGGATTTTATCGTTTCAGGTAGCTGCTAAAAATGATCCCTCACGGCGGATACCAACCGATGATTACTGGCAGTTACAAGGGAAGAATTTACAAGTATTTAAACAGCAATTTGGGGCAGATTTCGAGCAGCAACTATTGATCAATTTGGGCTATGTTGCCAGGATTTATCCTAAACTGTGGGCGGGGTTGGAAACCGATAAACCGACACAAGTAAAGTTAAATATCGATGAAACTTTAGACTTCCTTAAAGAATCAGCATGGATCTTGGAGGATGCTGGATATAAGGTCATAATTCCCGCATGGTGGACTCCACAGGGGCGACGCAGAGCTAAGTTAAGACTAAAAGCGACTGGTAAAAAAGCTAGCAGCAGCGATCAGAAAAAGAGTTATTTCTCATTCGATACACTGGTAGAATACCATTATGAATTAGCGATCGGCAATGAATCAGTCAGTACATCTGAATGGCAAGAATTAGTCGAGAATAAAAGTCAGCTAGTCCAGTTTAGAGGACAATGGTTAGAATTAGACCAATCTAAAATGCAAGAATTGTTGGCATTTTGGCAAAAGAGCCAGACAGATGCACCCGAACTCGATTTGTTAGATTTGATGAAACTAGCAGCGCGAGAAAATAGCGATATTGAAGTTGATTTCGATCGAGATGAAATTTTAACCGATATTATGGGGACACTCGGCGATAAAAGTCGGATTGAAGTTTTACCAGAGTCGAAACTGTTTCAGGGTAAGTTGCGGGAATATCAACAGCGGGGTGTTGCTTGGCTGAATTATCTCGAAAGTTTGGGCTTAAATGGTTGCTTGGCTGATGATATGGGGATGGGAAAAACTGTGCAGGTAATTGCCCGGTTGGTGCAAGAGCGGGAAATGGCAACAGCCGAAGAATTAGCCGAATTACCACCGACTTTACTCATTGCGCCAACATCGGTAGTAAGTAACTGGCAAAAAGAAATTACAAAATTTGCACCACATTTACGAGCGGTGATACATCATGGTACTCAACGGATTCAGGATCTCAAAACTTTTAAAGCTAATCTTGAGGATTGTGATGTATTAATTACTTCTTTTACCTTGGCGCGGAAAGATGAAAAGTTATTGGGCGGAATAGCATGGCAAAGATTGGTAGTTGATGAAGCGCAAAATCTCAAGAATCCTAAAGCTGCTCAAACTAAGGCAATTAATAAAATTGTTGCCCAACATCGATTAGCGTTAACTGGAACACCTGTCGAGAATAGATTGCTAGATTTATGGTCGATTTTCAACTTTCTCAATCCTGGTTATCTCGGTAAAGAAGCTCAGTTTCGGAAGCTATTTGAAGTTCCCATTCAGAAAGAAAACGATCGAGTGCAAGCAGTAACACTCAAAAAGTTAGTTGAGCCGTTTATCTTAAGAAGGGTGAAAACAGACCCAGCAATTATTCAAGATCTTCCCGATAAAGTCGAACAGAAATTGTACTGCAATTTGACGAAGGAACAAGCGGCTTTATATGAAGCAACTGTGAAAGATATTGAAGCAAAAATTATGGAAGTTGACGAAGGAATTCAGCGTAAAGGATTGATCCTCTCCACCTTGCTAAAACTCAAGCAAATTTGCAATCATCCCCGACAATTTCTCCAAGATGGAAGTGACTTTACCCCAGAACGATCGCAAAAACTCGATCGATTAACAGAGATGGTGAAAGAAGTAGTTGCTGAGGGCGAAAGTTTACTAGTCTTTACCCAATTTACCGATATCGGCGAAGCTCTAGTTAAATATTGTAAACACACTTTGCTGACAAATACTTATTATATCCACGGTGGTACGAGTCGGGAAAAACGAGAACAGATGATTACTAGTTTTCAAGATCCCGAAACTGAGCCAACAATCTTTGTTCTATCGCTGAAAGCTGGTGGGGTCGGGATTACTTTAACTAAAGCCAATCATGTCTTTCATTTCGATCGATGGTGGAATCCAGCGGTGGAAGATCAAGCTACAGATCGTGCTTTTCGGATTGGGCAAAAGAAGAATGTATTCGTTCACAAGTTTGTGACATTAGGAACATTAGAGGAAAAAATTGATGAGATGATTGAAGATAAGAAAAAGTTGGCTGGCTCAATTGTTGGGGCAGATGAATCTTGGTTAACAGAGTTAGACAATAATGCCTTTAAGAAGTTAATTGCCTTAAATCGAGATACGATTATGGATTAAATTGAGCAAATCTCGATACTTAAATAATTTTTAAAAACTAAAATCATGGCACAATTTACCCGAACTTGGTGGGGCAACGAGTTTATTAGCGCGCTAGAAAAGTTCACTGATGATGGGCGATTAAGTCGGGGACGAAGTTATGCACGAGGGAATAAAGTCAAGAGTTTTGATATTGAAGATGGACGAGCCATGGCAACAGTTAGAGGTTCTGTAAATCCATATTTTGGAGTATATAAAGAACCATTATATACAACCCAAATTCAAATCAAACCAATTAGTCAAAAAGATTGGACGAAAGTAATTGCTTATATTGCCTCGAAAGCGGGATTTATTTCTAAGTTAATCTTAAATGAAATGCCTGATCGAATTGAAGATGCTTTTCGTCTCGTTAACCTCAATCTATTACCAACTAAAAGATCTGATTTTACCAACACTTGTTCTTGTCCAGATGGTAGTAATCCGTGCAAACACATTGCTGGAGTTTATTATCTTCTTGCTGCGGAACTCGATCGCGATCCATTGTTGTTATTTGAGTTGAGGGGATTATCCAGAATAAACTTACAAAAAGAGCTGTTAAAATCTCCACTAGGTAGTGCTTTAGCCGCCGAGTTATTAACTCAAACACCCGAACCAAAAATAGCTAAATCATATTATCCGAAACCAATAGAAGTTAGTCCAAATAAGTCCATCAGTTTACAAGAATTCTGGCAAGGAAAAAGATTACCTCCACTGCCAGAAACTAGCCCAGTTAGCGTACCTGCAATTCTCATCAAAAAACAGGGTGACTACCCACTATTTTGGACACTCGATCGATCTTTCATTGAAACAATGGAAGACTTTTATGAACGAGTAAGAACTAAGAATAAAGACATATTATAATTTGAGAAATAATCTCAAAGACCTTATAAAATAGTGCTCAGATCTAGTGCAAATCCTGGCAATACATCATCGCATTCAACACTTTTAGGTGACTGTAAGATTCTGACATCTTGCTCGATCCGATAAATCTCTACTTGTTTGTCTTGAGGATTAATTAACAAGCCTAACCTCACCCCATTATCGGTATATTCAACCATCTTTTCTTGCAGAGTTTTCAAGCTATCTGTTTTAGATCGCAGTTCAATCACAAAATCAGGTACTAGACGGGGAAAAGCTACATCAGTGGCGATATGATCGAATTTAGACTTCTCGATCCAAGTCACATCAGGCGATCGAATCGCCCCAGATAAAAGCGTAAATCCGCCAGAAGAGTCAAATACTTTACCTAACTGAGTTTTTTCATTCCACTTGAATACCTGAACCCCCAAATTCATGTTCCGTTCTGAACTCTCCCATCCGGCAGGTGCCATCGTAATTAATTCTCCGGTAGCTGTTAACTCCAATCGTAAATCTGGATTATCTTGACATAATTGCTCGAATTGTTCGGGGGCGACGCGAATAATGGTGTGACTGACATTGAGTAATACTGGTGCGATATCTGGAAATTGAGCGATCGTCATAAAACCTCCAACTCACTAACACTATATATAAACTATCAATTACTGCTCAATCCCTCGGCGAATCAACCATGTAAACCAAGCGTCGGGTAGTAACTTACGTAATCCCAGTAAAAAACTCGCATTTCCCCCCGCCGGATAGCGCAACTTCCAACTACCATCTGTCGCGGCTGTATAGATAACTTTGGCAGTCACTTCTGGGGGCGAACCATTTGCGCCAGCCCGATCCATTTGGGGTAAAGTCCGCTGGATATAATCATCATAGGCTGTCAATCCAGCTTGCTTCGCAACTGTAATCGATCGACTATAAAAATCAGTCTTAATCGCGCCAGGTTCGATAATTTTGACCTTAATATTAAACTGGCGTAATTCATATTGCAATGACTCTGAAAAGCCATCAACAGCCCACTTCGTCGCATGATAAGGACTATAAATCGGAAAAGCCACTCGCCCACCAATCGATGCCACATTTACCACAATCCCCTGCTTCCGTAGCCGGAAATGCGGCAAAATCGCGCGAGTCACTTCCATTAATCCAAATACATTAGTTTCAAACTGACCCCGAATATCAGCCATCTCACAAGCTTCAAAGGCACCAATCAGCGCATATCCAGCATTATTCACCACCACATCAATTGTCCCAAATTGGGAGATCGCTCGATCGATTGCGGCATGAATCGTTTCTACTTTTGTCACATCTACTGCCAAACACAACACATTAGCAAGACTAGCTAACTCGGTATCTTTCGCCGGAGAGCGCATCGTCGCCACCACATTCCAGCCCTGCTGCTGAAATATTTTGGCTGTCGCTAGTCCAATCCCCGTGGACGCGCCCGTGATTAATACTGTTTTGGTCATGGTAAATCGATTGGCAATTTATCTCTATTCTATGTCAACTGCTAAAATACAGTGAGCAAAAGAGATTAGCCGCAATACCCCGCAAGTTAACATGGAACAGAAAAATACTTTCCTCCGCAATATTTGGTACTATGCAATACCCGGAGGACAGCTTAAAGCTGGTCAAATGTTTGCCAAACAGCTGCTAGGCGAACCAATCGTCTTTGGTAGAACTAATCGCGGTGAAGTATTTGCCCTCCGAGATATCTGTCCCCATCGCGCTGTCCCACTCAGTTGTGGGCGGTTTAGCGGCGAAGAAATCGAGTGCGCTTATCACGGCTGGCGGTTTGATGGCTCAGGTCAATGTACGGCAATTCCAGCCTTAAATGAAGATCAAGAACTAGATTTGAGTAAGTTTCAGGTTCGCAGATATCCAGTCCGGGAGGTACAGGGAAATATCTGGATTTATATGTCCGAACAGGAACGAGGGCAGATCGAACCAACCTCAGAAGTGCCAGTCGTGCCTAAATTTGAGGGTAAGACTTATCAATCTGCATTTACGATGAAGTTTCCCTGCTTTATCGATCATGCGGTGGTGGGACTAATGGACCCCTCACATGTACCGTTCGTACATCGCGCCTGGTGGTGGCGTGCGGACGCAGTTCTGTCAGAAGAAGTCAAAGCCTTCGATCCTTCTCTCTACGGGTTTACCATGCGCCGACATCGGTTGGAACGTCAGACCTTTTTCTATAGCTTGCTGGGTGGAGATGCCGAGGTAGAAATCTCGTTTCAGTTACCTGGGGTCAGAATCGAGCAAATCATTACCAATAAGCACCACGTCTGCAATCTCACTGTAATTACGCCACTTTCTGAGACAGAAACAGAAGTGACAACGCTATTCTATACGACCTTACCTTGGTTGAAACCTTTAATGCCAGTATTCTTACCCTTTATCCGCACATTCCTCGGTCAGGATCGAGATATGGTCGTGAAACAACAAATTGGGTTGCAATATGATCCTCCATTGATGTTAATTAAAGATGCGGATACGCAAGCAAAATGGTACTATCAATTGAGAGCAGAATTCATCAGATCGATCGCCGAACAACGCACTTTTACTAATCCGGTTAAATCACAAATACTCCGCTGGCGCAGTTAAAAAAATATAACTCTTGCGTAAATTTGATCGCTCGGTGGGATAGCTATTCAGATTTTCAACTTTAGCGATCTCATTTTCTTCGATCGCCAATCTGATAAACCTGGGAGGGTGACAAGGGCTAAGAGCCATAGCTTTGAGCTTGAGTTCACAAACCGAAAAATTCGAGAAATAGCTCTTCTTCCGATATTTCTTGCATTTGCTGAAAGATCGCTGGCCCTTGGACAAAAGTTTTAATGGTAATTCGACGGTCGCGAAAGTCTAGGACAAATTGATATACGTCAGCCACTGCCTGAACTTGTGCTTGAGTCTGGGCAAGAGCCTCGCCGATGGGATCGTGCCCAGCATTAGACAGTTTTCGATATTCAGCCAGCATCGACCCTTGGGGGGTACTCTTCGCCAGTCTTAATTCTAGCTTGATGTTCTCGAATTGACTTTTGAGGAATTCGTTCTCTTGCTTGATGCTTAGACATCGCCGGAGTAGGTCGTTTTGATTATCCCGATCGATTATTTCACCCATTTGATGCTTTTTCTCGATCGCCAGTAATTTCGCCAAATCCCCCGACTGATAAGCCTGATTAATTTCTTGCATTACTTCGGTGTGATATTCTCGAGTCTCAGGATCGGTGACTTTATCTGGGTGAAAAACTTCCGCTAGTCTCAAGAAAATCTGACGAATCTTCTTTAATTCATCTCTATCGAGTTTGGGTGAGTCATCCTCAAAACGTGCCGAAGAATGCTGCTCGCCCCACTCCCAGTCTGGTTCATTTGGCTCATCGGCCGATCCAGATGGGTCGCTTTCTGGCTGTTCTACTCGATCGCGACGCGGACTAATCAGTCCGGCTTCCTGTAAGTTAGCATAGATTAATTCGATATTTTTGCGCGTCTGTTTGCCGAGCTTTCTGCCACTAAAAATTTCCGCAAATGCTGCATGGAGTTTGAGATCGAGATCTAGCAGTTGCTGGAGCAGCGGCGCACTCCGCTGGGAAACTTCGACAGCTAGTTCGCGGATGCGATCCATCAAATTGTCCAGTTCGGCGCGTTTCTTCTCAATTTTGCCGAGCAATTTTTGATTGTCCTGCTCTAGAAACTCCAGTCGGAGGCGGAGATCGGAGACAACTAGGGTAGTGGCAACAGCAACAGGACTTGCTGGGATTTTGGCAGATTTCCGAGCCATAGAGTGAGTTAGTGCAAAACGGCAATGAGACTATTCTAGATTAGTTTCTCAATTTTGCTGGTGCAATGATGGATGATTTGAAGGAGTCAGTGGGAGCTTCGGCACGGTTGGAACTCGATCGATATAAGTCCGAATATAATGCGATTGATCGATTGGAGAAGCGGATCAAGGAGCTAAGAGCAGATGCGAAGATGCAATCTACCAAGCTAGCTCTGAAACTACGACTAAAGCGGGTTGGTGGTGATGAGTTCAAGGCTGAAACTAATGAGTTGATTCAGCAGGTGGTAGTACAGCTTGCAGCACTCGATCCCAACAAGAAGGAGGAGAAGAAGCAGTTTAACGCGCTGATGAAGGATAAGGCGGCACTGGAGCAACGGCTGGCTCAGGTGGATGGATTGCTGGCGGAGATCGGCGGGCAATTGACAGCAGCGGAGGCGAAGACGCTGATTTTGCAGAAGCTCTATGACTGGGTGAAGGAGCAATTAACTCGCTATCTAAATGCGGCGAAATGGACATTGATCGCGCTGGTAGAGAAGCTGTGGGATAAGTATGCGGTTTCGAGTCGGGAGTTGGAGGCAGAGCGGGAGGATACGCTGAAGGGCTTGAGTGAGTATTTGGTTAGACTAGGATATATTGATTAGATCTAGGAGGGGCAAATGCGAAAACAACGAGTTCTATATACAACTCCCTTAGATGCCCTGATTGCAGTGGCGAAGAGATTGAGTGTGTATGAAAATCAGCACAATATGGGTTCTGAGGAATTTTTCGATCGATATAGTAAGGGACAACTTGCTGATGAAGAATATTTAATCGAGTGGGCAAATGATTATCAGCACTTTTTAGGTATGCGGCAAGATGTAGAAAAGCGGTTGCAGAATGTTGCATAGAAAACTGGCTGAATATTTCGATCGGGTTGAGCAGGCACTTACGACTTTAGAAGATGCCTATATCGAGCGATATGTTGAAGAAGTTTTGACTCCGCAACGAGCAACTTTGCGAATTAGGATTAGGTTTACACTAGGGCAGTTGCTGGAAATTAATGAGGCGATCGTGGTAGAGGCAAATGCTTTAATGTGGTTGGACTATCGCTATCACTGCCAGGATCGGCAAAATCGGCTGATCTTTCGCTACGACAGTACGCCCCATTTTCCAGATTTACCAGGTTTCCCGCACCATAAGCATTTACCGGATGAAGTGGTTGCCAGCCAAAAGCCAGATATTAAGCAGGTTTTACAGGAGGCTGTAAATGGATAGCCGAGTAGATCGGCTTTTCTGCAACTATTGGCGGAGCGAGAAGAGATGCTAAAAGTGTTAAATGGTAAACGACACAGGGGAATTGACTCGAATGGGTTTGAGCCTCAATCGGTCTACAGAAGAATAATGCTGCTGTTGCTACCATCTTTATTGACTTAATTAATGAAGCTTTTAGACAGCATCGACTCTGCCACGAACAGGGAGATTTACTCGTCTATAGCTAATGGGCAAGTGACGCTCCTACACCTCTCTTTCGAGTAGGTGTAGGCTTCTCACAGACTCTCGAAAGAATCTGTAGAACTTCCTTCAGGAATTGCTTCCCTACCAGCGTTTTATAGTGAGGTGCGCGTCCTGCCCCACTTGTACAAATCAAAGATTTATACACCCTATGCTCCTTAAAGATTTTACATACGAGAGGCGGACAGCCGGACTAGCCTGTCACCGTCACTTCCTCGTAAAACCACATATCTTCAGTTGTCTAGGTGCTTTGATCGACCAGCATTTTCGGCTTTGTCAGATCGATACTATCTTATCAATTTTGAGAATGTTTGTACTCAGCCAAATTGATGATTGCTCGTTTCTCGCCCATCCCCTCCGCCGCTTGCTGTCTGCGGATGATTTGGTTCAATTGCTTCATCGTCGTCCCCTCGATCTGCGGCAGGAGGCATTGTAACAGTGATAAAATATCCAGCATGGGCGCAGAGGTAGTTTTGAGTTGTCGTTGTTAGAGACAATAACTCTACTACGAAACGCCCTATCTCTTCATCCTCTTAATTTTGGCGAAGGTATTGAGGACATGATTTGTTTCCTAAAAGCCTTACCAGCAGTATATTACTAACCTATGGACGTACGCCGACTCGAACGGCGGACCTCATCGATGTCAACGATGAAAAATTTCTCGATGAAACCCTGTATTTACATTGGTTTCAGCTATTCTCAATAAGTGAGCGGGGTAATAAACGGGGTACCAGGATTAATCTGGGCTAAAAAATCTTGCCGAAGAACAGGATCTTGCTAAAGGTCAACGGCAAGCTACCCACGACCTTCACTGGCAGACCTACGGCTATCTGCTGAATGTCTGTATCTGTGGCGGTTGTCATGTTAACCTCGTAGTAGAAATAGTCATGTTTTCATTCGATCGCGCTGCTGATAACAGTCTCTCGATCAAAACAGCCCTCGCCTTCACTGGTGGGGGCTGTTTTGATTATATGGGTAAAAGTCACTATCTCAGTAATGACACTGAAATGGGTGTTTTTACATGGTTTGAGATGGTTTTATCAGATCTGCTTAGTTTAGGGGTGAGAATATCCCACCCCATGAGGGTTAAAGGTTAAAGTGTTTCGTAGTTTGAATGAATAAAGTAGTGGCGATATCCTTCACCTGGGGCGCGTCTAATTCGATACTAGTGGGCATATTGGCAGCGGTGGTCAAGCAGTGGTTATAGAGCTTACTAAGGCGACAAATGTAATCGGCTATCTCAGCACTGCGGGTGGTTTCGGGTGTAACTGGAGCGTCATGTACAGCAAACCCCATTTGTTGGGGTTTGGTGCTGGCGTGTTGGGGCGCATCGACTAGGCTGTATTTGCCCTTACTATCGATCGCCAGTTGAACGATCGATCCATTAGTGAGGTGGCGCAACTCCCCAGGATTCCGTCATATTGTATGTTTGGTGCCAGTGCCATCGATCGCGTCTGCTACAGCTTTATCGCCGTATTTGGTGGAAACTGTACGAGGGGAACCATGTAGACGGGCTTGAATTAATTGCATAATGTTAGAGTCCTATCTCTTATTGGTTTGGGACTGACAGGCGATCGCGATTCTTGGTCGGAGAGCGATCGCTTTGTCATTGGTGCGACTTTTTAAGCTTCGGGTGTTGAGTGTCGCTCTCTCATTTCCATCCTTCTACTATATCTGATTTGTTATACGATAGCAGTATCCGATTAATTATTATATCGGATAGATGTACGATATTATAATTAATATACGATATATATCGGTTAAAATGTCCGATTAACGCTATCGTATATGTATCGTCTTAATTATCGGACAATGACATCGGAAATTAAAGATAAACCCAAAGGTAAGAGCAGAGCGGATGATACTCGGATCGATGTTCGATTCCCCCTCTCGATTATTCAAGCGATCGAGCAAATAGCCGAACAGGATGGAGCCAAAATTCACCACATATCAGGTAAAAGAATTCTGACCCCAACGGTGATCGAATTGGTCAGAATCGGATTAAGTCAAGTATCCGACAAGTATCAGATAGAGGTATTAGATGTTAAATCGGACAATGTATCGGTTAAGATATCCGACAGTCTCACCCCCAGAGTTGAAGTCATCGAGGGGGAGCTAGCCGAGCTAAAAAAGCTAGTGAATGATTTATCGACTAGATTATCGGATAAGATATCAAAAACAAGCTCGATCAAGTTGTTGAACGATCTAGCGGATAGTGCGCTGGACAACTTATCGGATATATCAGCGGACAGTTTATCCCAATCGGTACCGGACAATTTAGCTGATATAGCAACAGATCCTCCAGTCAGATCGCCCGCTCGATACAAAGTCGGAGAGTTAGCCGATAAACTAGCAGTTAGACGACAGGCGATCGAGAGTCATCGCGATCGCGGTACTTTAGGCGAGTTGGGCTATGAAGCGAGACAAGATGGGCGGAATTGGTATTATTACCCCACTGAGACTACTTCCTAATTGAGCTTTTAGACCCAAACGTCGTAACCGATATTCTTATCCGACAAAATATATGAGCAGCTACGAGCGCACTGAAGGCGAGACACCCAAGGCTTATCAAGCGTTTACGGTCTACCGGAATATGGGGGCGACCCGATCGCTCGATCGGGTCGCGGCGGAAATTTATGGTACAGAATTGACACAGAAACGGCACAGGAATCGTAGTCAGATTTCTACCTGGAGCCGCCAAAACAACTGGGTCGATCGCTGTCGGGACTGGGATCGAGAGGAAGAACTACTCAGGCGCGAACGGCAGCGGGAGATCGATATAGCCGAACACGATCTGAAGTTAGAGGAATATCGATCTCAGAATGAACACCTCGGACATGGTTACATGGAGTTGGGCGAACGACTGCTAGAGATACTGAATTTGACCCTCGATCCAATCGCCTTTCGGCTTCAGAAGTTGTCAGAATCTCAAGATCCCAACGCGCGGATAGACAAAGCGGACTTGGAAGTATTGAAAGATATAGCCACCAGCGGTAAGAGTGGAATTACGATGGTTGCGACGGCTTCCACCGTGAATGCTGATGGGCTACTTATCAGGCAATTGCTACAGAAACTCAAAGAAATCGAGGCGTGTAATTCTGGATAACTTCAGAGATCGCCCTCAATGGATCTGTTCCCATGCACCTGTAATGTCCTTGGAGTCGTCAGAATAATTGGTTTGAACGCTGTCAGGATTACGATCGAGAGCGAGAACAAGACAGGAGACAAATTAAATCGGCTCTCGAAGCATAATCGAACGACTAGTCGTTCGATTATGCTATTGGATCGATCGACGAAACGATCGAGCAGAGAGGCGAATTGACAGATAAGCAAATCGACATTTTATTTGCCGCGCAGGTAGCTGTTAAAAATCTGATGGCAGCAGCTATATCAGGCGGCGAAATGACCGCCAAGGGGCTAGCAGTTGGAGAGTTGATGACGGTTATCGAGTCAGAAATAGAGGGTCGTTAAGATCTCGGATTGCCCCCTCTCTAGCCTCTATCTAGTGCGATGCTAAGATCGTATTCTCATCCCTAAATCCTACGCTGCATTTACCATCTACAGAAATATGGGGGTAAATTGAACGACTAGTCATTCGCATGGTGGCGGAATTTAGCACCATAGAAACGCCTTAGAAATATCAGCCAGATTGAGAGATTGTCTTTGGTCGATCGTTTTCAACTGCTGGGGCGGCGCTCGATCTCGATTTATCAGATTTGCTGATTGTAAGGGCTACTCATTATCAGGATAGACTGCTTTTTGTTATTAAAAATCGATCACTTATCTATATATTCAGTGGATTTACCGATCGAGCGAATAGAGAGTACACCAAATATATAATCCCTGCTTTTCAGTACAAACGATCTGAGTTAGATGTAGCCGATCGATACCCATATTAATACTAGTAATCTAGGATTAATATGACTGTCACCAATTCTCCTTCTGGCAGAAAATCGCCTGAATCTAAAGTCGAGCAACTCCGATCGCAATTGGGCTGTCCAATCCTTGAGAAAGATTCACGAGGCTCTGATTTCTGGTATTTACGTCCAGGGGTAGATGAAGAGAGTGCTGCGGAAACTCGCCCGATCGCAGTGAGGTTCTATGATGAATTAAATCTTCTCTCCAGTGATGAAATTAAGCGTTGGCTGACGGAAGAGAAGCAACCAGAAATATATACCAATCACTACATCGAGCGGGTGAATGAAAATCAACCCGCGATGTATCTGCTCTATCCGACTAGTGATGATTCGGGGCGAGTTGCCTTTATCTTGCCCCAAGAAGGTGGGGTTAAGCAACGTCATATTCAAAGTTTTGGCTTAATAGACGATCGAAATTTAGGTACCCGACTAGATCGATTAAGAGCAGTACCGATCGCGCAGAATATTTTATGTTCGGTGCCGTTAGTCGAGCGGGTATTTTATGACCCGATTAAGACTGCGAAGGAGTTAGCCCAAAAGTTAGCAACATCGGCACGGGAAATTGAGGAACTGATTCCGAAGTTATATCAGAAAGAATCTAAAGATGGTTATTTGCATAAACTTCTAGCAAGTTTTCAACAGGAATTATTACCCAATCTTCAGATTCAGCCAGCTAATGATAAAGATTATTCCTTTGCTGATATCTATGCTCAAACGGTTGCTTATGCTCTCTTTACAGCGCGAGTATTCGGGCATATTAAAGACAAGAAGGAAGGGAAAGTAAAAGAGACACATTTCGATCGCGAGTCGGCTTGGCAGCAATTACCAGAAACTAATCCATTTTTACGGAAGTTGTTTGAGGATATATCAAAGCAGACAAATGAAGAACTGGGGAGTGAATTAATTAGCGCGATCGAAGATATTTTTGCCATTCTTCGGGCGGCAAAGATGGAGACTATCTTACAAGATTTTCAACAACAGGCAAATCGAGAAGATATTATTATTCACTTCTACGAGCCTTTCTTGGCGGCTTACAAGCCTAAAATGCGGGAAGGACGCGGAGTATACTATACTCCTGAGCCTGTAGTGTCGTACATGGTGAGATCGGTCGATATTTTACTCAAGGATAAGTTTAACAAGCCATTAGGGTTAGCAGATCCAGAGGTGATGATTCTCGATCCAGCTTGTGGAACGGGAACGTTTTTATTGTGGATCTGTCAATTAATCCACGATCGCTTTCATAGCGAACGGGCAGCAATAATTGAGTGTGTTGGTGATATTTCTTGGTCTGAATATGTCAGTAAACATCTGTTACCGAGAATTTTTGGATTTGAGTTGTTGATGGCTCCTTATGCGATCGCTCATCTCAAGTTAGGATTGTTTCTAGAGGAAACTGGTTATCAGTTCGATAGTGGTAAACGACTAGGTATTTATTTAACTAATACGTTAGAAGAGTCAGAACGTAAATCAGAAACATTATTTCAAGAATTTGTTGCAGAAGAAGCCGATCTAGCTACAGAAATTAAGCGAGATAAACCCATTATGGCAGTAGTTGGTAATCCTCCCTACTCAGGAGTTTCTGCTAATATGTCAGATAAAATTTCTAGGATGGTTGATGCTTATAAAATAGTAGATGGAAAGCCTCTAGGAGAAAGAAAAACTTGGTTACAAGACGACTATGTAAAATTCATTCGTTTTGCCCAATGTAAAATTGAAGAAACTGGTCATGGTATTTTAGGTTTTATCTGTCCTCATGGCTATTTAGATAATTCTACTTTTCGTGGTATGCGTCAAAGCTTAATGAATACTTTTGATGAGGTGCAGATTGTCGATTTACATGGTAATTCTACAAATAAAGAAACTGCATTAGATGGTTCAAAAGATGAGAACGTTTTTGACATTAAGCAAGGTGTTGCAATCAGTTTGTTTACAAGAAGCATCGAAAAAACTAAATTAAAAAGCATAGAAATTTCTCATTCCAGCATACTTGGCTTGAGAGATAGTAAATATACATGGTTAATCGATCGAGACATCAGCACATCTCAATCTAATAAATTAGAACCTAATTCACCATTCTATATGTTTGTCCCTAGGAACGAAAGTTTTCGATACGAATACGATCGGTATTGGAAGATAACGGATATCATGCTTGTTAATTCAACTGCTATTGTTACTGCCCGCGATCATTTTGTTGTTGACTTCGATCGCGATCAATTATTAAATAGAATTAGTGAATTTGCTAATCCTGCTAAGTCTGATATTGAAATCAGAGAAAAATATTTTAGAGGAAAGGGTAGATCTGCCAAATATCTTGATGGAGATACTAGAGGGTGGAAGCTACCAAATGCTAGAAAGAAAATTCAATCCGATCGAAATTGGGATAACCATGGGACTAAATGTTTGTATCGTCCTTTTGATGACAGATTTTTATATTACACAGACTGGATGGTTGACTGGGGGCGTTCAGATGTGATGTGTAATATGATTGCAGGAGAGAATTTAGGTTTAATTGCTCGACGCAGTATGCCAGGAGACTTAGCTTCCTACTTTTTTGTAAGTCAAAATATTATTTCAGATGGCGTGATTAGATCTGACAATAAGGGTTCAGAATCTCTTTTTCCCCTTTACCGTTACCATACCACTCAAGGTGAGAAAGCAATGGGAATGACTCGTACCCCAAATCTTTCTTCAGAATTTCTCACCAAAATAGAACGAAACCTCGGCTATCAACCCACACCTGAAACCATCTTTTATTACATCTACGCCATCTTCCACTCGCCCACCTACCGCAGCCGCTACGCTGAATTTCTCAAAATCGATTTTCCTCGCGTACCCCTCACCAGCGATGACAAGCTATTCAAACAACTAGCCACATTCGGCGAGAAATTGGTTAATTTGCATTTGATGAAATCGATTCAGACAGGGAGAGGAGGCGACTGGGAGAGTGGGTTAAGTGGTAATAGTTCCGCATTCGTTGGGGCGGGTTATCCCAAGTATGAATCGGGTAAAGTCACCATCAACAAACAGGGGGAAGGGTTTATCAATGTCCCCGAAGCGGTGTGGAAGTTCCATGTTGGGGGGTATCAAGTCTGTCACAAGTGGCTCAAAGATAGAAAAGGACGGATATTGAGTGCAGCGGATATCGCCCACTATCAGGGGATTGTCGCTGCATTGGGAGAAACAATCGAGGTGATGCAGCAGATTGATAAAGCGATACCTGGATTCCCGATTCAGTAGACTCGATGACAGATAGCCACCTACATCTAAACTGTCAGTTTCTATAGGGAGCAAAACAGCTTTAGAAAAGAAGTATAACAACAATCATTCACTAATTATTAAGTACATAATATGTCAGAACCATTCAAGTACACGTCAACCCCAACTTCAACAATAATATTTGGAGTATCCGGCTTGATTGGCAGTGGTGCATCATTCGTCGCAAACTCATTAGGAGAAGAGCTGCAATCTTTTGGTTATAAAGTCTCTAATATCAAGGTAGCTCAAAATTTTCTTGAAAATAAATTTCTTAGTAACAACCCAGAAATTGACATCGTAACAGAAGACAAAGACCTGCTTACGAGAATATTAAGCTTTGATAGAAGTAAGGATATTAATAGTACTTCTTCGCCTGAGAGAATAAAAAATTTACAAGACAGAGGGAATAGTTTACGAGAAAAATATGGCAATGCAGTTTTATCTGAAATATCTCTTTACTATTTAGCAAGAGATATAATTCAAAATTCAGGAGAAAGACGGGCATATATTATTGATAGTCTAAAGAATTTTGAAGAGGTGAATTTCCTAAGATCTATATTAAAAGAATCATTTTTTATGATTGGAGTTGTTGCCGATGACAACATCCGCAAAAGGAGATTGCAAGATCAAAAGCAAGTTAACGATACAGAGTTTAATACAATATCAAAAAAAGAAAATACTAAAGACGGAATTCAAATAAAGAAAACAATTTTAGAATCAGATTATTTCTTTGAGAACAATTACGATAAGCCTGACAAGATCAATAGTGAATGTCGAAGATTATTAGATCTAATTTTTCAAAGCTCAATCATCACCCCAAGACAAGATGAACATGGAATGCACTTGGCATTTGTAGAAGCAAGAAAATCAGCTTGCTTATCCAGGCAAGTTGGAGCAGCCATAATCTCAAAAGAGGGGAATATTTTATCATTAGGTCATAATGATGTCCCTAAATTTGGTGGTGGACTATACAATTCTGAATCCATTAACGATCGGCGATGTTTTGCAAATAGTAGGATTTGTCATAACGACATAGAAAAAATAAAAATAGTAGATGAAATTATTGATAAAATCAAGAAATGCTCCAGTATGAGTGATGAAAATATTAAAGAAATAAAAAATAAAATCAATGAAACCAGACTAGGAAGCTTAACTGAGTTTTCCAGAGCTGTACACGCTGAGATGGATGCCATAATCGCAGTATCTCGTTCTGCAATATCAGGAATAGTTGGCTCTACAATGTATGTAACAACTTATCCTTGTCATAACTGTGCCAAACATATTATTGATGCAGGCATTAAAAGAGTTGTATTTCTTGAGCCTTACGAAAAAAGTTTAGCATTACAGCTTCATTTTGATGCAATTAATGATCCATTTGAAGAATGCAAAGATCATAAAGTTAGCTTTGACAACTATGGGGGTATATCTCCCCGCAAATACAATGAAATATTTGCGATAAATCCTAATAAAGAACGAAAAGACAAGAATAGCAAAAAGCTGAAACCTTACAAAAGAGAAAAATCATCACTTTTTAGTGTTTGTGACTCAGAAAGTATTAAAAGTATCTTGTGTCGTTTCCTGAAAGATTTTAACAAAAAATTTGATTCATTAAATTCCTGAAAATTCACAAAAAAGCCAGTTAGGATGCGATTTGTTCATAACTGCTGATAAAGTAGATCGAACTCGCACTCCTACTTGTTAATTCCGATCGAGTAATCAGGCACTCTAAATTTAGAGCCAAATCCATAGTGCCCCGATGCTAGAAACCGTATTCAGCCAGCAAATCCGCAACCAACGCCCCTACTACTTACCCCTAGGTCAACCGATTAAGGGCATAGATAGTCGCTACTGGTTGGTATTCGTCCATCGGGATGCAGAAGACACCACAGTCGTCAAACACATCCTGACACGGCTATTTAAGGGCAAACAAGCCACGCATAAGCTGCTCTGTATCGATCCTCACGCCGCCGAAATTCACACCTATTTACCCAAACAATCGGGCGATATTCCCAGTCCGGCATTACTACGAACTGCCGGAATCGATTTAATTGAAAAGTTTCTGTATTTAGAAGAAATTACTACCGATCAATCCTTATGGGCGGGAAGTTTTAAGGAAATTGCCGAGATTAGAAGAAGATATAATCTCCCCGCCCAAATCGCCGATTATAACCACGCGATCGAGCAGATATTAGAACGAAGCGTCATTTACCGTCGTTCCACCGCTTATTTCGATAGTGGCGTTCTCAAATTATATGAAGAACCCCTCAAATCAATCATGCGGACTGAGGGTAAAATTCAACTCTTGATGGATTGGCAGGGTTTTACCAAACGAGATGATGTTGCCAGCTTAGAACGCCTTCACGACCCAGACTATCGCGATCGATTCATCGATCGAACCCTCCAAGAATTCGTCCAAACTTTAGATGATAACGAACTTAATAGCACCGAACTATTAGCAGAATTAGTGCGATTAGAATTCCTCCAGATTAAGTTAATCAAGATGGATTCAGGGCGAGGAATCTATCATCGCAAGACAGGGATACTCAGCGATCGTAACGATAACCATATCCTGCATGAAGGTTCGGACAACTTCACCCGCGCCGCCCATAGTCGGAATGCTGAGAGCATTACCTTCTTTAAATCATGGGAAGGTAACGATCTCGAAACGATTATCGAAAGTATTCAAGACTTCGACCGCGAGTGGAGCAAAGAAGATATTAGTTTCGATCTCACTCAAACATTCCTCCAACAAGTATTACTCGAACGCGATCGGCGAATTCAACAAAATCAACCTCAAATCGATACGATTACTCCCGCCGAATTACCTCCAGGCGAAACCACTGCTGTAATTATTACTGGGACTAACCTCGATACGATCGAGACGATCGATCTACCAGATAACGATCTGATTCAAATCGATATTATCGACCGCACTCCTACTCAAATCGATGCTGAAATTACCATCTCGCCTGAATATCCACCCCAAGCGATTGCCGAAGTTCGAGTCAAGGCTAAACAGGGTGAATATGACATCACTCCCACCCATCCTCCACAAGTTAAGAACACCCAGCAACTCCCAGATTTTTCCGAAATAGACGGCTTTCGTGCTGCTGCCGAATTAATTCTCGCTGGTAAATACGGGCAACCTCAAGACTTTCTTTACTGGCTAGCACAGCAACAAATCCAACAGTTTAAGATTACCCGCAGCGATCTTTTAGATACATTAGTCGATCGCGGGATTCTATTTCAGCACCAAAAAGATGGAGCGCAACACTGCCTCATGGTAATGGAAAACTTTGGCGTAGCCGTCTGTGCTGATGCCGTAGGTTTGGGTAAAACTCGCCTTGCCGCTGCCGTCGCTCGTCTTTACCGCCAACAGACACCCGCTGCAAGAATCGCCATTGTCGCCGCCCAGAAACTCCATCTCAACTGGGAGCGAGAAATGAGCGAACTAGAGCTATCCCCTAATACCGACTACGAGTTATTCAACAAAAACCGCATGAGTCGGCGCGGGCAGTTTCTCGATGAATTTACCCGATTTGGCGGGGCGGATTTAGTCATCATAGATGAGGCTCACGAAGGCATCCGCAATTACAACAACCGGATTCATAAACTCTGTTTGGAGCTGAGGGCACGAGATCTGCAAACTGGGCGCAATCGCCACTATCTTCTCCTCACGGCTACTCCCTGGAATAACCGCCGCGAAGATATCTACAACATCCTTCAACCATTTCTCACCCGTCCTGAAGGATTTACTGATTGGGATTTCCCCGTCGAAGTCAAACACTGGTTCCAACAGCGAGATACGGGAATAAATCAATTTATCGATAATACCCCCCTATTTCGCCGCATCTATTGTCAGATTTTCCTCCAGCGCACCCGTCAGATGTTGCGAGATGCCATGCCCGATCTCAACGTCTACGCCAAACGGCAAGCTGAATGGCTACCTGTAGTTTTTGAACCCGATACCGAAATCGCCCTGGAGCGAATTTTCACCCGCTTTGAAACCGATTTGTTTATTCCCAGTGCCGATCCCATCAAATATCTAAGCGGGAATGTCGCACAACGTTCCCTACTCGCCAACCAACGACGGTTCTTCCTCCAACGGGCAGAATCGAGTATGTACGCCCTGCGCCGAACGATCGTTAACTTCCGTAACAAAATTGAGTTAATGCAGTCTCGATTGGATGCGGTAACGCCTGATGCCAGTGGCTTGGAGCAATTTCTATTGCTTCACTATGGATTTAACACCCCCATTAATTCGGCTGCGATCTCTGCTGGAGTGTTTGATTCAGAAGATGAAGACTATGAGGAATCAGAAAATGAGGAAGAATTAGAAGGGGAAGAACAGCAGGAAAAACGCCAACAATTACGCAGATCGATCGAGATTGCTATTAATCACCTCCAAGCTAATCCCAGTAAAGCTGAAGACATTTATCAATTAATGCAGAGTCACTGCGAAGTCGATTTAGTCCAACTTCAGGAGATTCAACAGTTACTTGCCGATGAATTTGTCAAAGATCACAAGCGATCGCAAGTTACCGCCCAGGTACAAGAATTAGTCCGTCAAGGCAAGAAGGTTTTATTAATCTCGACCTTCTCCGATACAGTGGTGGATTACTATCGATATATGGAACGAAAAGTCGAGATTGCAACAGCCGGAATTGGTATGGCGATCGGTTCTACGAAATCCTATCAAGCAGATAATGAATCTGGATGTCTCCAACAATTCTTACCCCATAATGCGATTAAAGGTCACATCAAACACCAAGGAATGAAACGTCAGGAATTATTCCGCCTATTTGCCCCTGTAGCCACCTGTAGAGAACCAAACGACCGTCCACCTCAAAGTGAGGAGATCATGGTCTTAATCGGCTCAGAAACCCTGTCTGTTGGACAAAATATGCAGGATGCTGACTACCTAATCAACATCGATCTACCGTGGAATCCGATGGTGTTAGAACAGCGGATCGGACGGATCGACAGGCCTAAACAACACCACCCCGATAATATTTATATCTACTATGCCAATAGTGAAAGTCAACTCCTCCGCCAAGCCAGTCGGTTAAAGAACTTAAACAAAAAGTTGGTGGGCGATAGATTTAATCTCGATAGTGAGAATTCAGGAGATCTGAGTAATTTAGGGGCTTCAATCTATGGCGATACTTTATTCGATGATGCCATCCTTCCCGATTATGTAGGTTTTCTAGGTCGCCTCGCCCAAGTCCGCAAAATGGAACAGGAGAATTGGCAAGAAAATTGCTATCGCCGTGAGAAACAGGAACTCAGTATGTATACCCAATATGAACTGTTGTTTCGGGAAGATGTGAGCGATAAAATTCGGGCATTGGGTGAAGATTATCTTGCTAATCCGATCGCATTAGGATCGGGAGGCGATGGGGAAGTTAAACGACTAGTTGCACTAACGATCGATTATTTCGATCCGAATGGAAAGTTAATTGAAGAAGAGCGTCAGACAATTTACTGGAACGATCGCACAGGGGAAAAGGATGCCTATGGACTGGCGATCGCTACTGCAAATCAAACGCCAGAACTGGGAAAAGTTATGCCACTAGATCGAGCGTTGAATGAATTAACCGAACTTTACGACCAGCTAGTCAAGCTCAAACAGCAATATCTAGCCGATCTCGATCTAGAGGTAACGACCTCAGATGTGAGAACTGCCTCAGAACGCCTCAGCCGCGTCCAGCAACGCATTCAAAATATGAAATGGGAGAAGCTACCAGCAGATGTTTCACCGAAAATCGTCAGAACAACAATCTCTAAATTAGATAGTAATAAAGAATCAAAACTGATTGAAAAGCTATTACGTACCTACAACGACGGTGAGAAATCCCAACTACCAGATACTCAATTTCTGACAGAGTTTTTAGCCGATGTCAATAACTTAGCTCTACTCCCATCAACCAAAGCAAAAAGAACGAGCATTAAGCTAACTGTAAACGCTTTATTATTGAAAGTTTGAATTACGCGGATCGTAGATCGCTTTAGCCTTAGATATCGCACTCGATCGATCTGTCCCCATGCACCGATAATGTCTCTTCCCCCTCTCTCTCCAAACCCAATACTGATAGGTGATACCTTTGATAGTTTTGGGCGAAATACAACCGATGTAGTCGCGCTGGCGCGGTCGCCGAGAGAGTTTTGGGCTGTTAACCGCTATTTCGTCAATGTTGAAAATAGCGGTTAACTCTGACTGTTGGATCTCACTGATAATCGATCCTAAATCATCATCGAATTTTTGCTCTAGTGGCGAAGAAGTCATGCAGCAACCTCCTGAGCCTCTTGGTATTTATGTTT
>JANPJH010000166.1:0-11457 GCA_031425415.1 Chamaesiphon sp. VAR_61_metabat_425
CAAAAATCGCCGAAACCTTCACCTGGTTTCCGATCTTTTTTGAAGTAGGTAAACATCGGTGTAAAGAAGGTTTCTAGATCGTCGATGTGCATTTTTTCGGTATAGACTTGAGCAAGTCGAGTTTGGGCGGGGCATCCAGCCAACCATACTTGATAACTTTCGGGGAAACTACCCACAAAGCCAACTTCGGCTAAGTAAGGACGCGCACAACCATTCGGGCATCCAGTCATCCGGATCGTAAATTGCTCGTCAGGTAAGCCTAATTTGTTCAAGAGAACGCGGAATCGTTCGTTAACGCTGGGGGCTATCCGCTCAGATTCAGTAACGGCTAAGCCGCAAGTAGGCAAGGCTGGACAAGCCATGGACAGGCGGACGAGAGCATCGATCTTTTCGGGATCTGGTTCGACACCATTAGCGATCAAGATTTCGTCAATTTTAGCGCGATCGGCTGGTTTAATATCGTAAATTAGTACGTTTTGATGGGGAGTGACGCGCATCGGGATTTGATACTGCTGAACGATTTCCCGCAAGGCAGTACGCAGTTTAAAATCACCTTCATCTTTAATCCGACCATTAACGATCGAAATCCCTAGAAAAAGTTTACCGTCACCCTGTTCGTGCCAACCTAAGAAATCTAGATATTTAAACTCGGCAATCTGTTTAAGAGGTTGAATTTTTTTACCATAATATTCTTCAACTTTGGCTTTAAATTTAGCCACACCCCAATCATTGATTAGGTACTTCATCCGGGCGTGACGGCGGTTGGTGCGATCGCCATAATCCCGCTGAGTAGAGACGATCGCTTTAACCAAATCGTAGATATTTGCTTTGGTTACATACCCAATCGGATCGGCAGCTCTGGCAAATGTTTCTTCTTTATTATGGGTACGACCTAATCCGCCGCCAGCATAGATATTAAAGCCTAATAACTCGCCTTTCGCATTAGTAATAACAACTAAGCCTAAATCTTGAGAGAAAATATCGATCGAGTTATCCCCTGGGACCGTTACCGCAATTTTAAATTTGCGGGGCATATATTGGGTACCGTAAATCGGTTCTTCTCCTTTAGGGAAAATCGTATCGTTGAGATTATTTTTTAGCGCGGCTTTGACTTCTGGTAATGGTTCGCCGCTAATTGCTTTCTCACCATCTAACCAAATCTCGTAATATGCGCCTGTGTGGGGGGTGAGTAAATCAGCGACCATATTGCCATACTTCCACGCATGTCTGTACTCTGGCTTTTTTTTGAATGGTGCTGGCGGTACCATTACGTTCCGGTTCAAGTCACCGCAAGCACCAAGGGTAGAACCCATATTATTCACGATCGCGGCAATTGCTGGTTTGAGGTTCTTTTTGAGGATGCCGTGCATCTGAAAACCTTGGCGGGTGGTAGCTCGAATGGTTTCGTTACCGTAATCGCTGGCTAATTTGTCGAGTGCCAAATACAATTGTGGCGGGATAAATCCGCCAGGATTGCGCGTCCGCAGCATCATTGAATAGTCTTTTTCTTGTCCCTTGACACGGTTGTCGCGGTTGTCTTGCTGATAGGAACCGTGAAATTTGAGGATTTGGATGGCATCCTCGGTGAAGTAGTTGGTATCGAGGAGTAGTTCGCTGGCAACAGGCTCCCGCAAATAGTTGCTGTCTGTCTTTAGGTGTTCTACTTTAGAGAGTTTTTTAGTAATGGGAGTGTTAACCATAATAAATTTAAGGATATTCGTAGCCAGATACTATTTCTAATCATAAGACTGCGATTCGGTTCTTGCCAATCTCACTGATAAGAACACCAATCACTCCAACTACCGGGATATAGCTTTGCCCGAATGTCTTGCCGTGCAATCTCCAGAGATAGCAAATTGACACAAGCAGTCACACCAGAACCACAATAGACAATTGGTTCGACATCGGGTGCAATTGCCGCCCAACGCGCTTGCTGCCGCTCGACAGGTAAAATGCATCCATCTGACGTAGACACGTCTTGCCAGGGATAATTGACGGCTCCAGGGATATGGCCGGCAATGGGATCGATCGGTTCGATCTTGCCCAAATAGCGATCGGGTTCGCGGGAATCAATGAGCAGATGAGTGGATGAATCTTGGATTGCTCTAACTGTGTCGATATCAACGATCCAGTCTGCCTGTAGTTGCGGTTGAAAATTTCCAGCTTGGAAGGTTTCTGGTAAATCGGCAGTAACTGGATAACCAGCTTTGATCCAATTACCATAACCGCCATCTAGTATTGCTACTTGGTCGTGACCATAGTAGCGTAGCAGCCACCACAGCCTGGAGGCAAAAGCGAATCGTGAATCATCATAGGCAATGATCCGGGTATCAGAATTAATCCCGATCGCGGCTAATTTAGCTCCTAAGGCTGTCGAATCCGGCAACGGGTGTCTACCGCCATGCGATCGCACGGAACTGGATAAATCGCGATTTAGGTCTAAATGGTAAGCTGCTGGGATATGAGCAGCTTCATACTGTTGCTGCCCCAGATCGGGAGCTACGAGTGCAAAGCGACAATCGATGATTTTTAGATCTTGGCTCGGCTCGGCTAACTGGCTGTGTAACCATGCAGCAGTGACGATGGGGTTTGTGGACATGTTTGCTGGGGGGTTGAGAGTTGTTGGAAAAGGGGAAAGGGTAGTACCGATAGCCTAATTCTGGAAATCCTGTAAGTTGGAGGTTGGGAGAATGAAATCCAACAATTCGGCAAGTTGAGCAATTTTAATTCACCACACAGAGCCTATATCCCTTGCCATACACAGTCTGAATCAACTCCGGTGAACCTTTAACTTCAATTTTACGCCGGAGGAGGCGGACTAGTGCCGCGAGAACGTTACTACTCGGCGGGGTCGATTGTCCCCACAGATGGCTCTGAATTTGTTCGTGGGTGAGAACTCGACCGGCATTTTCCATCAGATAAGCAAGTAATTGAGTTTCTTTTTCCGAAAGTTCGATACTCCGTCCGCGAATATAGGCGAGTTGATTGTCTAGCTCTAGTTCTAGGTCATCGACTTGGAGTTTAGATTGGTTCATCATCGGATTAGAATCGGCGGTTTGGCAGCGACGGAGCAGTGCGCGGACTCTGGCAAGTAATTCTCGGATTTCAAAGGGTTTAACGAGATAATCATCAGCCCCAGCATCAAGACCGATCGTGAGATCGTCAAGAGTATCCTTCGCGGTTAAAAATAATACTGGGGTTAAATCGCCTTGAGAGCGTAACTGTTGGCAAATTTGCAACCCAGTTAGCTGCGGCAACATCCAGTCTAAAATTAGAAGGTCGTAATTACCTAAAATTGCCAGATTACAGCCAGCTCGACCATCTGTAGCGATATCAACGCTGTAGCCTTCTCTCGTCAGCAGCCGATGCAATGGTTCAGTCAGAGCAGCTTCATCATCGACAAGCAAGATTTTCATAGACAGTTTGGGAGACAGATGTGAACGATCCTGACTATTCCAAGGGTATGATAAGAACGACCAGATCGAGATTATCAATAATTGGGTGTCTCAAGTGATGCCGATTCTTGAATACCAAGTTTGAAGTCTTCTTCATCTAGGCTAAACCAACGAGTCGATCGAGTTCTTGCTCCATGCCGATCGAGTTATGGAATTATAATTATAAAGTCAGACTGCCAGAAATTTATCTAGACTCAGCCAATGAGTATCCCGATCTGGCGATCGATGTAACGTATTAATTAGACATACTAGTAAACCCTTTATTTCTCCTTAGTTCTAAGGCGTAAGTCCAGGCTATGCAACCACCGATTCCACTGGGGACAGTGCTCCAAAAGCGTTACCGCGTGACCAAAGTTTTAGGTCAAGGGGGTTTTGGGCGCACGTATTTATCACAAGACACTGGCTGTTTTGATGAAATGTGCGTGCTCAAAGAATTTAGCCCGAACGATCGCGGTCGCGATGCACTCAAGAAGTCGAAAGAACTATTTCAGCGTGAAGCTCAGGTATTGTATCAGATAAACCATCCCCAAATTCCCAAATTCCGGGCCAACTTTGAAGAGCAAAAGCGGCTTTTTTTGGTTCAAGAGTATGCAGAAGGGAAAACTGTTGCCAAAACGCTCAGCGAACGGCTGAAAAATAATCAGACCTTTAAGGAAGCTGAAGCGGTTGAATTTCTCCAGAACATGTTGCCCGTGCTGTCCCACATTCATAGTATGGGAATTATTCACCGCGATATTTCCCCTGATAATATTATTTTCCGGGATAAGGATAAGTTACCAGTTCTGATCGATTTTGGCGTAGTCAAAGCAGGCGTTACACAACTGGAAGTATCGACCCAAATTCACCAAGGAACGACTGTCGGTAAAGCTGGCTACGCTCCGGGTGAGCAACTCCAAACCGGCGAAGCTTATGCGAATAGTGACTTGTATGCACTAGCCGTTACAGTTGTCGTGATGATGACCGGACGGAAACCGGAAAGTCTGATTGACAAAAGTACGATGACTTGGAAATGGCATCAGTGGGTACCCACCCTCACCCCTTGGTTCGCCAAAATTCTCAATAAAATGCTTAGTCGATCGCCAAATAGTCGCTACCAGTCAGCCAATGAGGTCGCTCAAGCTCTAAGATCTGTATCAGATTTTGTCGGCTCCACAGCACTCTCCCCAGAAAGTCAAACTGGCGATCTCGGTCAAACTACTGGGGTACTTCGTGGTCGCACAGGTTATGGCAATAATGGCTCAGCAACAGGTAGTCTCGACTCTGTACCCCTATCGCGCGCCAAGCGCACAACGACAATCGACGCGCCCAAGCCGAATGCCAAGATCCAGTCCCAAAATCTATTACGTGGAATCTTAAATACCCCTTGGGGTAACGCTGTCGGCGCAACAGCAGCCTTTGTGCTAGTGGTGATCCCCATATTTTTGATGATACGTTCCTTAGTGCCAACACAAACTAACGGAAGTAAAAATCCATCATCTCCGCCGATTACAAATAATTCACCCGAACTTCCAGTAGTTTCGACAACTCCCGCCAGTGAAACACCTGAGCCAGTCGATCCCACGACACCATCACCTGCATCAACAGTTTCACCTGCCCCAGCGGCGGAATCGCTCGCGCTAGAAGTAGGAAAACCAACGGTGAAAGAAGGTACGCTCAATTCCCCCCAACCGATTGTCTACAGCCTCAACCTTCAAGCTGGACAGCAGCTCAAGGCTACGTTGACTCCTAACCCAGCGGGAGCAACGATCAATGTTCTGGCACCCAATCAGGCAAATGTGGACGTGTATGCCAAAAATACCGTCAACTGGCAGGGTAGTCTCCCGCTGTCTGGGGAGTATCGGATTGAAGTCTTGCCACCTTCAGGCATAACTACTAGTAGTAACTACAAGCTAGAAGTAACTGTGAATAACCCAGCCCCAACGCCTGTAGCTAGTCCTGTCGCTACTCCGTCGCCTTAATATGAATTCTAAATTACCCGATCGAAATATATTCACTGACTCGATCGAAAAATTGGGACTCGATCAAATCCGGCGGCATGTCCTGATTTGTGCCGACCAAACTAAACCGCTGTGTTGCTCTCAGGCGGACAGTTTAGTCGCATGGGACTACCTCAAACGGCGACTCAAGGAACTCGATCTTGAATCTTGCTCGGTACAGGAAGATGCTCTAGCTGGCGCGCCTTGTGGCTCGGTGTTTCGGACAAAGGTAAACTGTCTGCGGGTCTGCCATCACGGCCCCATTCTGGTTGTCTACCCCGATGGTGTTTGGTATCATTCAGCAATGCCGCCAGTAATCGAGCGGATTATTCAAGAACATTTATTAGGCGATCGAGTAGTTACCGAATATGCTTTTTTAGTCAATCCGCTCACTTTACCGGTATAGTAGTCTTCCGATAGAAAATCGTTACCAGTATTGAAAAACTGTTAGCACTCAATGACGATCTTAGAGTATTATCTTTAGGCACCTATTTACTACGAATTCTAGTCATAACCTTTCGGTCTCAAATGATTAGATCGATAATTAGTGGCAGAGCACTCCAGGGCGATCAATTCCTACTGGCGATCGTCAAGCCATCTGGGCTTGGCAAGTATTGTGACTTATCTGCTCATCACAATAAGATACTTTGCGGTGGTGGAGCTATCTTATTCGATCGAGTCACATAGCGTCCGACCAGATTGGGTGGTTAAATGAAAATATTACATCGTTACAAACGGTTAAATCTAGTCAGAAGATTATGAAAGCAGTTGGTGGAAAAGACCGCAAGCGACTACTATTAATCGATGATGACCCAAATCTCATCTTATTAGTCAAGGATTATCTGGAGTTTCGGGGCTATGAAGTGATCACGGCGGATAATGGGAAAGAAGCTCTACACCTACTTTCCCAAGACTTACCTGATATGATTGTCTGTGACATTATGATGCCAGAGATGGACGGTTATGCCTTGATTGAAAGCGTTCGGCAGGATCAGCGCACCAGTTGGATTCCAGTTCTCTTTTTGTCAGCGAAAGGTCAAAGCCAAGATCGGATCAAAGGTTTGAATCTGGGTGCAGATGTGTATATGGTTAAACCATTTGAACCAGAAGAGCTAGTGGCGCAAGTAGAGTCCTCACTCAAGCAAACCAACCGCCTACTCTTGCACACAGATGGAAATAGTGACGACAACTCGCCGATTCAAGTTCCGGTGTGTGTGGAACTCACCCCAACCGAACTAAAGGTCGTTCAACTGGTTGCACGAGGACTCGCTAACCGAGAAATTGCCCAACAGATGAATGTCAGCCAGCGGACGATCGAAAGTCACGTTTCAAATATGCTTGGTAAAACTGGGCTGAGCAATCGCACAGAGTTGGCTCGGTGGGCAATCGAAACTAGAATGGCTTAAATTAGGGGTGAGAAGTTAGGCTTTAGTACCAGAAAGCAGAGAAAGGAGGGGGGAAATTCCCACCCTTCCAGGTTTCAGGTGATTTTAAATTGATCGAGTCTCTCTTCCCCAATTCACTATTTACCCTGATATACCTGTGTCACGACTGCGGCTAATCTTTCCATTGCCGTGCTAATATCGGCATCGCTAGCGGTAAGACTAATTCGAATACATTGTTGCTTGTGCGCCCAGTCCTCGCGCAAGCCGGGAAAAAATGAATTCCCTGGCACGACAATGATCCCGACTTGTTTGAGGCTTTGATATAAATCCCAATCAGACATCGGCAGATCTTGAAACCACATCCAGGCAAAAATTGCGCCTTCTCCACGGTGAAGATACCAAGGGAGATCTTGAGGCATGAATTTTTGCAATCCTTCCTCTAAAACGGCAAATTTTTGCTGATAATAGGGGCGGATCACGGTGGTGGCTAAATCAGCTAATCGACCACTGGCAATAGCTTTAGCCGCGATCGCTTGCCCGTAGCGAGAAGAGTGGATACACATATTAGTTTGGAATGATTCCAACACACCGATAAGCTTTTCACTTCCCAGTGCAATCCCAATTCTTTCTCCTGGTAATCCAGCTTTAGAAAGACTCATACAGTGCAGAATATTTTCACCAAATACGGGAGTCATCTCGGTGAAATTCAAAGCTGGAAATGGTGGGGCATAGGCAGAATCAATCAGTACCGGGACATCATAATTAGCAGCAAGCGCGGCGATTTTTTCGACTTCCTCATTCGTCAATACATTACCCGTCGGATTGCAAGGACGAGAAAACAAGACACAGCCTGTTGCTTCATTTATTTGTAACTGACTAAAATCTGGACGATATTTAAAGCTATGATTGACAGCGTCAATATCTAAAGTTGGTTTGTAGGCAACTACTGATTCTGGGACGACAGCCATTCCACCATAGCCCGTATAATCAGGACTTAGTGGTAGGACTACAGACTTCATTTGACCGCTGGATGTGTAACCGCCAAAGGCATTAGTCGCGCAGAAATATAAACTTTGACTGCCAGGGGTAATTAAGACATTACGGGAGGTCAAACTCAGCCCGTAGCGATGATTAAAATCATTGACGATGGCTTCGATTAGTGGCTGATAACCCTGGCTCGAACCATACCGACAAACAACCTCACCATAATCAGAACTAGCCAATAATTCATGTGTATAATCCCGCCACATCTGCTCGATCTCCGGTAAAATCACCGGATTACCTGCACTGAGATTGATGAACTCTTGGCCTTTCCCTGCGGCGAGGGTTTCGATAATATCTTTCATGATGGCGCGAACACCACTCAGGTTAGACATTTGGGTACCAATTTTGGACAGTGCGGGGTTCATAGTCATAATGGGTGTGCGATCGATCCGAAGTTACAGCTATTATAAACAACGACTCAACTAAGTTGCTTATAATTAGGATTCCTTTGGACAACCCTTGTCAGATACATCGTTAGTTACTTCATCCTAAATTCCCCCACACAAACCCTGAACCGATAATTGATAACTGATATGACTAGTAGAGTTGGCATTGGGATTCGCACGGCAACCAAACGGAAAGAACGCGCAGCCGGACAAATTCATGTTTATGATGGCGCGGGTAAAGGTAAATCTCAAGCGGCTTTGGGAGTCGTATTACGTTCGATTGGCTTAGGGATTGAGGCAGGTGCGGATACGCGAATTTTATTACTCCAGTTCCTTAAGGGTACCGATCGAGAATACGATGAAGATGGCGCAATTTCGGCACTCAGACAAGGTTTTCCGCACTTAATCGATCGAGTCAGAACAGGACGCTCTGAATACTTTGGGCAGGCTGAAATTACCGATTTCGATCGCGCAGAAGCCAGTCGGGCGTGGGCTGTTGCCAAGGGGGCAATTTGTTCCGATCTCTATTCCGTGATCGTGCTGGATGAATTAAGTCCCACGTTGGATTTGGGCTTGCTGCCAATAGTAGAAGTAGTCGATATGCTCAAAGCTAAGCCCAGTCATCTGGAAATAATTGTCACGGGGCGAGATACACCCCCAGCCCTACTCGAAATTGCCGATTTACATTCGGAGATGAAACCCCACCACCATCCTCAAGCTGCCGAGCAAGGGATTGAAGGGATTGAAATTTATACAGGTGCGGGGAAGGGCAAGTCTACAAGTGCTTTGGGTAAAGCCTTACAAGCGATCGGCAGGGGGATCAGTCAAGATGAATCTCATCGGGTCCTAATTGTTCAATGGCTCAAGGGCGGTACTGGCTATACCGAAGATGCGGCAATCGATGCTTTAAAAAAAAGTTATCCCCAACTAGTAGATCACCATCGCTGTGGCGGCGATGCGATCGTCTGGCGGGGCAAACAACAGGATATCGACTATATCGAGGCACAGAGGGGCTGGGAAATCGCTAGTAGTGCAATTGCGTCTGGACTCTATAAAACCATCATTCTCGACGAATTAAACCCGACTGTCGATTTAGATCTACTGCCCCAAGAACCGATCGTTCGCACTCTAACAAATAAGCCCAAACATACCCAAGTGATTATTACTGGGCGGTGTTTTAATACTCCAGCTTATTTTGATATTGCCAGCGTTCACTCCGAGATGATTTGTCATAAACATTATGCCGATCGCGGGATAGATTTAAGAAGGGGTGTAGATTTTTAGCCATCATTGGATAATGCCACCTGTCCAATTTTGCGCATTATTCGCAAAGATCCCATCAGTTCTGTTGCTGAGACAAAAGTAGCAAACACTCTGGAAAGAGCGTACTGTGGCGATCCCGATCGGGCTAATTTTACAAATACAATTTCGTCACCATTTGTCAATACAGCAAAACAGGGGCGATCTGGATGTGGATTTGCCATCAAATATGCCAGTGCTTGCGGTAGTGCTGACCAAATTGATAACATTGTCTTCTTTGATTCCAAAATTATCACCCACAGCGAATCACAGACTACCAGTGCATCAATTCGTCCTTGCAAAACTTCTTCGC
The DNA here is from genome assembly GCA_031425415.1 of Chamaesiphon sp. VAR_61_metabat_425. Classification (GTDB taxonomy): domain Bacteria; phylum Cyanobacteriota; class Cyanobacteriia; order Cyanobacteriales; family Chamaesiphonaceae; genus Chamaesiphon. The sequence goes on from JANPJH010000166.1 coordinate 9,859, forward strand.
TGTCAGCCAAAATCACTCGCACCGATTCTTCCGCCCGAACTCGAAACGGCGGATCGTAAAAGCCAGTTAGAGCTAATAATGGAGATGCGAATAATAATGTCACAGTACTTTCGAGTAAATGTCCTGCCGATCGATGATAAATATAGCGTCGGCGCAAATCTGCTAACAGTGTGTCATCTGTTGCTGTTAGTGCTGGCAAATCCTGCCACCATTCTGTAAAAAAATCCTCATCTTCATTCCGCTGTAACCCAAACCGCTGTTCGGCTTCTGCCAGCGTCGTAATAGCTTCGGTAATTGCAATGGTTTGACTCATTTATTTAGTGAGTGTAGCCTCTGTGCTAGAGAATCAGACAGTAAATCTATTCTATCCTTGTTGATGAACGCTCTGAGCAATATTAGTTATCAGTGGCACTATACTTTAACTAGCGATTGCAACTTACCGTCACTAATATTTTTACATGGCTGGATGGGAAGTTGTGATGATTATTTTGAGGTAATTGAGCTATTACGATCGAAATTCTACTGTATCGCGATCGATTTACCCGGACACGGTAAAACAGAGGTAGTTGGTGACGAAGATCAAGGTTATGAGTTTATCGCTACAGCTAGGGGAATTATTCAATTATTAGATAGCCTAAAGATCGAACGAACTTCGATCGCTGGTTATTCTTTTGGTGGTAGATTAGCTTTATATCTCGCTCTAGAGTTTCCCGATCGGTTCGATTTGGTTGTACTAGAATCTACATCCCCAGGCTTAGCCAATGAATCCCAGCGACAAGCGAGAATAGCAAGTGATGCCAGTATTATTCAAAAATTAGCTTCAGAGCCTTTTGCTGATTTTGTCATTAATTGGTATCGACAAGAAATATTTCTGGAAATCGATCGACATCCAGACTTTCCAACTCTAATCGATCGTCGAATCAGCAACAATCCTAATCATCTAGCCAAATCTCTCAAACATTCTGGATTGGCACGACAACCCTATTTAGGCGATCGGTTAAAAGTATACCATCGACCCATATTATTCCTCGTCGGCGCACTCGATCGCAAGTTTGTTTTGATCGCCAACTCAATCGATCGAGACTGTCCTTATATTAAGCTGAAGATCGTCCCTAATTGTAGTCACAATATCCACTTTCGATCGCCGCAACTATGGGCATCGCTACTATTAAAACATTACGATCGAATCAGCAGCCAGCCATAATTAAATTTATTAGTCTATGGCTTGCTGCAACGTAGGGATCGGCTGCGATCGATGAGCAGCAATAATGAATGGTAAGTGTGCCCCTGTCAATCCTTTGGCAATCCGGGGATCTGTCTGACTAAATAAAACGAAAAGTGGATACAGATGTTTGGCACCTTCACCAATAATGTGACGATAATATTGAGGCATCACCCACTCATAATCATGGTCTAATAATACCTGTGTCTGTCGCCATCGACCGAGTAAATCTGAAAGATCTTCTTCTGGGCGATGGATAAAGATAAAAATTTCGCCACCTAGTTTAATTTTCCACTCCGGATCGCACATTAAGTAAGCAATATCGCAAGGGAGTAAGATAGTTTTAGATGTAGCTGTAATCGGTGAAAATTGATTTA
>JANPJH010000167.1:0-9931 GCA_031425415.1 Chamaesiphon sp. VAR_61_metabat_425
CAATTGCACTTACTTTTATGTTTTTAAATGCTTTCCGAGTTCAACACTGGCCAATATGGTACGCTCCGCATCCTGCCATTATTCGCCCTTTAACTGTTCCGAATCAAAGTCGGATATGTCCGTTGCCTGGATTTCTCAGTACTAGGATGGTTCAGCACGTAGTTGATTATTCTTACTCACTACTTAATCGTATCACATGGTGCGAAGTGACTGGCAACTTAAAAGTTGCTGCTAGCCTTCATCCCTGGCTTGAAAGCACAGGGTTCTCGGCATGTTCTTTATAGAATACCATGCTTTCGCAGCAACCGAATCGCCTGTCGATCGGTTTGGGTTGCGCCTCCCTTCCGGATTTTTTTAAGTGTGGCTTCATCGGTATTTTCCATCCCCATCAAAAATCGCTCGATGCCAGCTTGGCGATATAGGTGCAGGATATCGGCATCGCGAACGATATCGTCTGCACGAGTCGAGCCAATAATCGTCACATCGATCTTTTCAGCGATAATTGCCTCACACAGTTCCCGCCAAATCTTCTTGTTTACTGTCGGATTTTCGTCGGCTAAATTAATCAGTTCGACACCGTGGGTGCGGTGGAGCCAAGCAATTTCCTGGGCAAACTTTTGGGGATCGCGATGCCGCCATCGTGCCCAGAAACCCCGCTGACCGCAGTAATTACACAGGTGTGGACACCCACGTGAGAATTGCATCACGACAGCTCGCTTACCACCGTAGTAGCTGTACCGCGTAAAATCGATTAATTCCCAACCTACCCGATAGGCATCCAGATCTTCGATCGCTAAAGCTGGCGGTGTTTCAACGATTTGACCATCATGGCGGAAAGCAATCCCTTCGACACCAGCCAGATCTTGCCCACACTCGATCGCGGCAATCAGTTTAGGAACAGTTGCTTCGCCCTCCCCGCGCACGATCGCGTCGATTTGCGGTTCGCGATCGAGGATATCGCGAAAATGATAAGTTGGGAACACACCGCCATAGACAATCTTCATTGCTGGTAACTCCTCACGGCAACGGCGAGTCAGTTCGACAACAATCGGATGTGCCGATGTCGAGCCGGAGTGACCGATTAGCAGCACTTGTGGTTGGTGGCTAACCACTTGCTCGACGATTTTAGGTTGCGGCAGCGGGCCGAGTTCAGCATCCAGCAGCGTCACATGATGTCCTGCATCCATTAGCGATCCGCCGATACACAACAGTCCCAGTGGGGGTAGTTGTTCGCGTGGAATGCGGCTGCCGATCGCTGGATGTGGTGGGTTGAGAATGAGAATTTTCATAACTCGTCACACTTGATGATGGCTCGATCGATTTGGTTAGTAAATAAACAAATTACCCTGTCATCTAGGTAGAAGTCAGGGTAATTGAGAATTAATAATAGGTTAATTATGTCGAAACCTAATTAAACAAATTAACATCATTTAAAAATGGCACATTAGCTAACAATAGGTAGCCAAATGCAGCTCCACCAATACCACCAATTAAGAAACCAGAAGTAAACTCATTCCAGCCTTTTTGGTCGTTGAGATCGGCTGGTGGTTTAGGTACAGTCACGCTAGCCAAAGGAGGTGCGGGATTGACACTAGCATAGAGAGATAGGCAAATAGTTAAAATTACGACTAATCCAACTGTGCCTAACAATCCAGCTAAATGGGCGTGTTCGGAGTTACGCAGGGGACCTAGTAGCGTGAAGGGGCCAATCAGGAGATAGCCATGCGCCATGCCTACTTCTAAACCGCGCCGTTGGGCGGATAAAGCATTGCGATAAATCGGCAAGTTACCAATGAAAGCTTGGATAACACCCGATGAGTTAACTGGAGTAGCTAAGTTGCTAACTTGGCAATCAGGAGTACTGACAGCTTGAGTACGATTAGGCATAAAAAACCTCTCAAATAATTTTAGGAGTTGGGAATAGGCTTTAGACTTCAGGCTTTAGGCTTTAGGACACTTGCTTCCTAACAATTCCCTAAGACCTAAGACCTAAAACCTAATACCTAACATTACAATGGGTGAAATAATAAGTCAGGGAAAAAACGATTGAATTCAATCAAAATTCCCGCCGTAAACGTCATCCAAACTGCGGCTAAAACTGGAGCAGTGGATAAAAATCTGACAAAATGTTGCATGGACTTTCCCCAGGATCTAGATTGATATGGTGTGATTCAGTTGAAGATTGGTAGTTGCTACATAAATTAGCCGTAATTAGCGATTGGCAGTAGCAATGATTGCCATTAACCGTAGACTTTTCACCGATCGAATTTATGCCCGCAATTTGCCAAAATTTACCGAGGAGAAACGGTAATTTCACTATCTTTAGCGACTAATTTACCAGAGGTGAATTCACCTAAGGCAGCAGCAGGCCAAGCGAATCCGCCCAACATACAGCTAATTGCTAAAGGTACATCAATAATAATTTCTTTTTCTTCAGTGTTGTCGCCTTTTTTGATGGCGATCATGTAGGCGCGGCCAACCCAACCAATCCAACCAGCAATGTAGAGGAACAAGATGCTAGGGATTAAGAAGTCGCCAGCCCGATCGAGCCTGCCGTCGACAATCAAGTGAGGGAGTCCTTCAGGACCGCACAGAGCTTGAGAGTAACGGGCGAAACGTTTCTTGCCAGATTCAGGGTCGTCAGTGGTATTCCGTGCTGCTGCCGCTCGTTGTTGGAAGGCTTGAGACTCTCCACAGGGGACGAGTCCAGCTACACCTGCCGAAGCGGGAGGAGTGAAGTTGAACCAAAGACAGATGGCAAAGACAAAAGCCAACAGTTTTTGCATTGTGATTGTTTCCTTTTGTAACAAAACAAGAAGTTTTATTTGACAAACAACCGATCGTGTTGTGGATCTGCTGTGGCCAAAAAAACTATAATAGTCATTTGGGGATCGCCGTAATATTCCGTGAAAACCACGAAAGATTGACGACCTTATAGAAGTTAGGGATACTTGACAAAATCCAAGTTGTGCTACTGTATTATCAACAGCTACACCTGACGATTGCCAAATAACTTACGTCTATTTTCATATCTAAAATTAGCAGCTAATGACAACAGTTTTATCAATTGAAACAAGTTGTGACGAAACTGCGGTGGCAATCGTTAACAATCGTAACGTTTGTAGCAGTGTCGTTGCTTCTCAGATCGCCATCCATACTCAATATGGAGGTGTAGTGCCAGAGGTAGCATCGCGGCAACATTTAGTCACTATTAACGAGACGATCGCGTTGGCAATGAGTCAGGCTAATCTTGACTGGGCACAGATTGACGGGATTGCGGCGACTGTTGCCCCCGGACTAGTTGGGGCGTTGATGGTTGGCATGACAGCGGCGAAAACTCTGGCGATTTTGTATGCAAAACCGTTTGTGGGCATTCATCATCTCGAAGGGCATATCTACGCCTCCTATCTGAGTTCGCCAGAACTCAAACCTCCATTTCTGTGCCTGCTCGTATCGGGGGGACACACGAGTCTGATCCACGTCAAAGATTGCGGAGTCTACACCGAACTCGGAGCTACTCGCGATGATGCCGCTGGAGAAGCTTTTGATAAGGTGGCAAGGTTATTAAATCTGGGCTATCCTGGCGGGCCAGCAATCGATCGATTGGCAACTCAAGGCAATCCGAAACTTTATCCGCTGCCAGAGGGGAATATCTCGCTCCCAGGCGGCGGTTATCATCCCTACGACTCCAGCTTTAGCGGTGTGAAGACGGCGGTGCTGCGATTGGTTCAAAAATTTCAAGCGACGGGGCAAGAGTTACCTGTCGCGGATATTGCCGCGAGTTTTCAGCAGAGTGTGGCTAAATCCCTGACTAAACGGGCGATCGCTTGTGCGGTAGACTATGGATTGGACACGATCGCGATCGGCGGTGGAGTGGCGGCAAATCGAGGGTTGAGAGCCACTTTACAAGCAGCAGCAGATCGGCAAGGGATTAAGGTCTTATTTCCACCGCTGGAGTATTGCACAGACAATGCGGCGATGATCGGTTGTGCCGCAGCCGAACATCTCAGTCAGGGACATATTTCTCCCCTGGATTTGGGGGTGCAATCACGGCTATCGATGATGGATGTGATGAGTTTGTACAAATCAACACCATCAGGATCGACTGGCATTACTTAATTTCCTGCCCTTTACTGATTTTATCCAGATCTGCGAGTAATCGATCGATCTGATGAGGGTCTGGATTGTTGAGGGGATTAGGTTTGGGATCGATATAGATCCCCACATGTTCGGGCATGAACTGGTCCCATTTCTCGGATGAATCTACTGATTTGACTGCGGCTGGAGTGCGAGGGATGGTTAGTTTTACAGTGATTGGGTCAAGTTGACGACGATCCCAGTCTTCACCCCAATCAGGAATTGTTAATGACTCAGCTGCAAGGGCTGGATTGCGGATTGCTGGTTCAGAGGTAAAATCTTCTTCATCCTCAACCCATTCTTCCCACACCACTGTATTTTCATCGATTGATAAATCTATCCCGTCATCGAAAGCGACTGGCGACACAATTGGCTGAGACGATGGGGACTGAGATCGCCGAGGCGCGTGGATATCCTCCGCGATCGGGTCTGGTAAGGTAGAGGAGGGAAGATCCGGTTGGTTGAGGATTTCGGTTGAGGTGGCTGCTGGTTCAGTGGGCAGACAATTAGAATTTTCAGTTAAATTGCTCGGAGTTGAGGACAAGATCGCCCTAAAAGCTTCAGCCAATCGGGTGGGTAAAGCATCAGCGATGTTCGATCCCTCCCAGATCTCCTCGGTGGCTAGTTCTGACTCCAATCCAGATCTCGATTGGGTGGAATCAAGGGCTGTTAAAATTCCTTGAATTTGATGGAGATAGCCTTGGACAATTCGGTGACTAGCCACAATTCGATCGATATGCAACTGTTGAAGTCTGATATAACTAATGCTCTTAACAATCAGATCTCTGCCGACTTCGTTATGAATTTCTCCCGTGATTAAGTTAATTTTGGTACGAAGATATTCACTTTTGGGGAATTTTGTGGGGGCGATCTTGTTTTCCAAGGAAAGGCTATCATCAAACTTAGTGTTGATGTCATCCGTTATCTGAGTGGTGACATCAAGCAAATTAGCCTGACTTAGCACTAAAACTAGAGCTTCATTAATTTGTCCGGCTTGCAATTTTTGTTGAAATTCTTCGCTGGAGATCGCGGGATTTGACATGACAGGACTCACCAGTACTTGCTGAGATCGTAATCTAATTCGGCAAGCATCGATCTCAATAATGGCAAGCTTAAACCAATTACGTTACTGTGACAACCCTCAATCTTGTCAACTAAGGCACTCCCTTTGCCTTCTAGGGCAAAACAACCAGCACAGACTAATGGTTCGCCAGTGGCGATATAAGCCTGAATCTGGGCATCGGAAACTAGACCGAAATAAACCTGCGTAATGCCACACCGAACGACTGTGCGCTGTTTGCGCTGGTCGATTAAAGCGTGTCCTGTGTAGAGCGTACCGCGATTATCACGCATTTTTTGCCACCGGATAAATGCTTCGGCGGGATCTTTCGGTTTGCCATGAATTTCGTTATTAACCATCAATACCGAATCACAACCCAAAACCAGAGAATCGGTAACTTGACTTAACACTATCTCGGCTTTTCGTTGTGCTAATGTCTCTACTAGCAGGACGGGATCTGTCAATTGGATTGAATCTTCATCAAAGTTGCTGATACAGATTCGAGGATTGATCCCCACACTCTGGAGCAATCGGCGGCGGGCTGGTGAAGCAGAAGCTAGAACAAAGTCAATCATAATTTTGTGGTTAGTGGTTAGTGAGTAGTGAATAGCCGCTACTACTCGCTGTTAAATAAGTTTTGGGTACTGCCGATCAATTTGATGTTTTGCATCAACAGGATTAGTACCATTAATCAAAGTTAAATAAGTTTTGGGTACTGCCGATCAATTTGATGTCGCGCGATCATGCAACGCCAGATCGATTACTCACTATTCACTATTTCACCATCCACCATTCACTTCCCACCAAATTACGCCACACTAAAAGAACTAACTACATCACCAAAAACTTTTTTCATTTTCGGCCATCTTTTATCAGTAGTGGAAGCATTGAAGGTAAATAACTTACCGCGACTTACGACAACACTGGCAATATTATGCCGATGACCATTAGGAAATTTGACATCATATTCAAGAATATAATAAGTTTTGCCCTTGACTTCGCTCGTTTCGGCACTAATCAAATCGGCTTCTCTTCCCGATCCTGGTGGAGCGATCGCATTTTTGCCCAGTTTATAACCGACATCTGAAGCCGTACCAAGATCGCTCAATTTTTTATCCTTATCTACCTGGCTGATCACGACACTAACGTTTTCGCTAGATTCGATCAAGTCATGAAAGATGATATCTGCACCTTTGGTTGTTTTGACAGCCACCCAACCATTGGGGTAGAGAAATTTGTAGCCGTCGCCAGCATCGACATAGCCCTGAAGTCCAGCAGCTTGGACGGGAGCGACATTAATTTGTAAGATTAGCCCCAATGCCACGATGAATGACACGGTAATTTGTTTCCACATCTAGGTTCTTAATTTTTAGTATTTATCCTCGGTAATTATTATAGGGGATAGGGGATAGGGGGGAGTTGCTGTACCACCGTATGGGAGTTGGGAGTTGGGAGTTGGGAGTTGGGAGTTGGGAGTTGGGAGTTGCTGTACCACCGTATGGGAGTTGGGAGTCGGGAGTTGGGAGAGCGAAATACCTTTGCCCTTTCCCCCTTACCCTTTCCCCTTTACCCTTTCCCCTTTCCCCTTAAAACTTTCCCTATTCGCTATCGATCGATTCTCCGGCAAATTCGGGTTGAGTTGAGATACTCTGAGACTGTTGGTTAATCAGATCGATCGTGCCTTTGATCGTTCCGGCGATCGGGACTGAGACAATTACGCCCAATAATCCGGCAATTTGTCCACCTGTGAGTAAACAGATCAAAATGACGATCGGATTTAAGCCGATAAATTCACCCATCAATTTAGGTGCTAATAAATTATCTTTGATTTGTTGCAAGATAATCGAGGCGATTAGGACAGACAAGCCCAATCCTAAATTCTTAAGCATAATTAAAATTGTGACCAATCCAATTCCTAAACTAGCTCCAATAAACGGAATTAATTCAGAAGCACCGATTAAAATTGCAAAAGATAATCCAAATGGCACGTTTAAGAAGAAAAAAGTTGGGGTCAGCGTAAGTGCCATGAAAGTGCCCAAAAGTAACTGACTGATGAAAAAATTCTGAAAATTCAGCCTGATTGATTTACTCAATGGGGTACCAATTCGATCGGGAATCAGATCCACAATTCCCAGCCACAGCTTATCGCCATATAACAACATATAAATCGACAGGACAAGGATTGAGAGTGTATCTAGCACCCCTGATACTGTACCTACAGCTAATCCTAAGACCTGACTGCCGATCGCTTGGAGTTGAGTATCGATCTTGGCATTAATCTGGGTTCTCAATACATTAAAGTCAAGCGGTAGCCCTTTAACTTTACCCCATTCTTCCAAACCATTGATATTTTCATTACTTGCCCGAATCCACTCTGGTATCTGCTGAATTAATTGGCTAGTTTGATCGATCGCACTCGGAACTACTGTTACTCCTAAAATTACCAGTAACATTAGTGAGATAAGTAATACTCCAACAATCGCTGGTACGCGCCGAAAATTCAATCTTTCGAGAATTTTAACAGGGTAATTGAGTAAGAAGGCAATCAGTGCAGCAACTGTCAAAACAGTAACCAGATGCTCGAAATAGCGGAAAATCTGGGAGATTACCCACAAATTGAGTCCAACTACTGGCACCCATAGTCCAATCATTAAGTTTTGGCTATTGGCTGGGGAACGTCGCATTAGGTCTCAATTTGGGCACAATTGTTCACTTATTAGTTTAGGCGATCGCTGTACCCAGTGGCGCAATCGCTGAGACTTAAGCTACCCATATCAAAGATCGGTAATTCTGGAGAGTTCCGAAAGACTCTTCCGTCTAACTCATCTGAAAAAACTCTCTAGCGGTGTCGCAGTCAGCTTGAATTTGCGCTGTTAATGCGGCGAGATCGGCAAATTTTTGTTCCGATCGCAGGAACCGATGGAGGTAAACTGTCAGTTGTTGACCGTAAAGATTGCCATCCCAATCTAATAAATGAACTTCCACCGTGGTGTTAATACCATCAACTGTTGGGCGTTTACCGATATTCATCACCCCTGGTAATTGGGTAGCATCAGGCGTATCTACCCGTACACAATAGACACCTTGACGGGGGAGTAATTTTGATTCAGGATACCGCAAATTGGCAGTGGGAAACCCGATCGATCGACCGATTTCTTGTCCGCTTACGACCGTACCGACGATCGAATAGTATCGCCCTAACAATTCTTGTACCAGGGTTAAATCCGCCGCCAGTAATGCAGCCCGAACTTGGGAACTACCAATTCGAGTATTTTGATTGGTTTTCAGCGGCACAATCCAAGTGGGAATTTGATAATTAGCGGTAATTGATACCAAGTCCCTAGCCGTTCCCGCCCGTTGATTGCCAAATCGGAAATCTTCGCCCACACTCACAAATCGCGCTTGCAACTGTTTGACTAAAATCTGCTCGACAAATTCTTGGGGAGATAACTTCACTAAATCGCGATCGAAGGGTAATAATACGATCTGTTGAATGCCCAACCGCTCTAAAATCACCGCTCGCTCTGGATAGGGTGTGAGTAATTGTCGTTGTTCTCCGGTGAAATATTGCTGCGGATGAGGATCGAAGGTCACAACAGTCTTGTAAACAGCCTCTCCATTCCAGTCCAAAACAGGCTGAATTACCTCAAGATGACCCCGATGAATGCCATCAAAGTTACCCAAAGCAATCGCGGTGGGAGTCATTACGGTGGCAAGAGATGAATGTGTTTGCACAGGGGATAGTGAATAGTGACTAGTGGGGAGTGACTAGTGACTGGTTGTTAAAGGTTAGCTAGTGGCAATCGAGACGATCAATCTCGCACATTCAGTATACTAGCGATCGCTTTTATCTGTGAGTCCTGACTAACCAAACAACAGTTCTGGGTTGGGCACAAAATCCCCTAATCATCAAACTAGAGAATCGGGGGCGGCAATTTGCCAAGCAGTAGCAGCAGATGGAATTGAAGTTGAGCCAGCGGTGAGAACAGTTGAGCCGGCCTTGCTGATTCCAGGTATGATTTACCAACTATGCGAATACTAGAAACCTTTGGTAGGGGCAATTTATGAATTGCCCCTACCAAAGGTTTCATACATCAATTCAGCAACGCCTTTACAGCAGTAGGTCGGATTAGATCGCAAGTGTTACCAAAACTAAAATCAGTTAGATCCTAGCAGATTCCTCCGTTCTCAAAGTACCCAAATCTCGATGCAAGAAATTATACTGAAGCCATTGATTAGTTTGGTCATTGACGACACAAACCCGACTTCTTCGAGAAGTCGGGTTTGTAACACCATGATCGATAGAGTGTGGGCACTACTGACCACAAATATTTCCGGTGATTTTAAGTTGCTTTGACGTTGATATTAACAACTACATCATTAAAGTCTCGATCGCCACCACCGTATAGATCCTCGACCCCAAAGATATTGTTACCCAGCAAGCGAAAATGATCGAGTTTGTCAGGGTTAGCACCGAGATAGTTAAAGTAATCATTAACTACATTGCCATTGCCGCCGTTAGTCGGATTTTTGCTGACGAAATCAGTTAATGACCCTTGCGCGACGAGTACGGGGGCGTAGATTTTACCACCAGTGAGATCTTGGTTGAGTTTGCTATCGGTCTTACCCGCTTGTAATACCGCAGTAGCCAGGGCATTTTTGACCGCTTCGAGGCCATAATTAGCATCGTTAGGGTTGAGGATAGTGCCATTTGCCAGCTTGATGGTACCCAGG
>JANPJH010000168.1:0-5650 GCA_031425415.1 Chamaesiphon sp. VAR_61_metabat_425
AGGAGTCGAACACTCTTTTTATTGTAGTAATACAACAAAATATCTACGATCCCTATTTGGTGACTTCGCCGAGATTCACGAAGCTCACCCGATCACTTTACCCAATGATTCTGAACCAGAACCAGATATCGCTATCCTCAAACCGCCGATCTCTCGATATCGCACCCATCATCCCTATCCAGATGATATCTTTTGGCTAATTGAGATTTCTTATAGTACTGTGGCAATAGATTTAAGGGTCAAAAAAGATCTCTATGCTCGATCGGGTATACCAGAATATTGGGTGATGAATTTACCAGCAAGAGAGCTGGTTGTATTTCGAGATCTCGGTGAAGATGGCTACAAGTCAGAGACTCATTTGAATAGTGGAATAATTTGTTCGATTGCTTTTCCAGAAATTCAAGTAAATATTCAGCGGCTATTTGATTAGTGCTTAACTATGACTAATTGGGTCACCGGAATTAGTGGTTTCCAGCCGATAAATGAGCCAATTGGTTGAGTCCGTTGAATCGCAGTTCTAGTTAATTCGCCGCCTAGTTTTTGATGCCACTGGAATAGTTGCAATTCACTTTCGACCGTCACAGCATTAGCCACCAATCTACCACCCGATCGCAAGGCATTCCAACAGGTATCTAATACTCCGGCTGATGTGGTGCCACCACCAATAAAAATTGCATCAGGAGTTGGTAAATTTTCTAAGGCTGCTGGTGCTTTGCCCTGAACTAATTGCAGGTGAGGCGTACCCAAAGCCGCCATATTATCAGTAATAAATTGTAACCGATGGGAGTGTTGCTCGATCGCGATCGCCCGACACCGAGGATGACTCCTTAACCACTCAATGCTAATCGAACCACATCCCGCGCCGACATCCCATAATAATTCACCTGGTATTGGTGCTAGTGCCGCTAAAGTAATTGCCCGAACTTCTCGTTTAGTTAGTTGTCCGTCATGATGATATGCGCTGTCAGGCAGCCCTGGCAGACGATTTAATGGGGTCTGACCGGATTCGATGACACATTCCACCGCGATCGCATTCAACGGGGCTACGTCTGTTTTAGACCACGATCGAGCGACATCTGAAATTATCGCCTCTGCTGTGCCACCTAAATGCTCTAATACCGTCATCTGACTGTCGCCATAACCGCGCTGAGTTAGTAAATCGGCGACTACTTGAGGTGTATCTGCCCCTGCACTTAAAATTAGTAACTTTGCCCCTGGAGCTAAAATCGCCGCCAGAAAATCTGGAGAACGCCCACATAAACTCAAAGTTTCTACATCCGTCAATGACCACCCTAACTTCGCACACGCCAAACTAAATGTAGATGGAGCAGGAATAATCGTCATTTGCTCGATCGAAATATACCGCAACAACGTCACCCCAATGCCATAACATAAAGGATCGCCACTAGCCAGGATACAGACTGGTTTGCCTTGATGTTTAAGGATTTGGTCGATCGATTCTTCAATTGGTGATGACCAAACAATCTGTTCGCGACGCTCGTTTGGATTTAACATGGCTAAATGACGATGACCACCGACGAGAATGGTAGCTTGATCGACTATTCCCCTTGCAGATTGGCTCAATCCTGCCAACCCTGACTCACCAATTCCAATTATCGATAACCATTTTTTGTCGATCGAATTCACATCTTGCATCAGTGCAATCATAATTCATTCCGATGAGCTAGCCCAACGCGAATAGCTTCTTGTGGAGTCGTCATGCCTTGCTGGGCAAAATTAACAGCTTGTTCAAAATAGGTTTGGCAGCCACTAGCCGTAAGAGCCAACTCTAATCGCTCTTTATCAGGATGCGGAGTCCACAGGTTGCCAATCGATCGATTCAGATAAGCTGCCTCAACAACGGTGAGGCGTTGTTTTGGTGCATAACCCATCCCATAGCACTTGGGACACCCTTGACCTTTAGCCCATTTCCCATCAGTAATTAATGGAATATTATGTTGATCGAGCAGCCTGAGAAAGTTATCATCTGGCAACTGTTTGGTTGAGCAGTGAGGACAAACTTGACGCAATCCTGAATAACTCCCGACAATTCCCAGCAGGACTGAAGCAATATGGCTGGGACTGATTGGTAGCTCTGTCAAGAGCCAAATGAGTGTGTCAATCACACTGAAATGTGACACATCTACTAATACACATCGATCCTCCAAAGCCGTAAGAACTGCTTGAGTCACGACCTCTTTTTCATTTCGACCACGCATCATCAGCACATCGATGTCCTGAGCCACCAATGCACGAGCGGCTTGCTCCCAAGACTGTTTCGATCCGTCCACACAAAGCTGCGTAGTATTTTCATATCGAATCAGCGGCTGTAGACCCTCTGTGATGCAGCCAATGCGTGCAGTCCCATTCGATCGACTGATGAGTGAGTCAAAAACGTTGAATATTGTGCCTTGCTGACTTAAGCTCCAACCCCGATGGCAACAAATCATCAAACCGTTGGGGTGGTTTTGCATTTGCTCGACAACTACTTTCGCTTGTGCTGGCCAATTAGCCAACGGATCGATCGATCCCAAGCTATTTTCAAACCAAAAGGTGACTTGAATCCCTGCAACCGTTTGCAAAAGACCGACCCAATTTTTATGTCCTGCCTCAGTTAGAATAAACCCCTCCTGAAGGATTTGACCGACTACAGACTGAGGAAATACGGCACGAGCTATGATTGCTGTAATAATTTGGTCATACTGTTTCGCTGTGAACTGAGATCCTGGTAAAACTGCACCATCTACCCGAAAATATATTTGTCCTCCCCCTTGAAGATGAGGATCTAAAAAAGCCGACATTGACTCAGGTTTTGTTGCAAAGCTCAGGATATGATCGATCCATTGTTCTACTGGCGTTTGCCAAGGCCAGTTGGCTTCAATATCATCATATTCTCGGAATAATGAAGAATAAGATTGTTCGTGAACGGCTTGATTTGCTGCCTCAATCAAAAAGTGTTCTTGAGTCATTTACTCACCCCTAAGTTAGTCAAGGATATAATTAAACCGTCTTATTCTCTTGACACATCATCTATGTTGGTTTGACTGAGTGTAAAAGGTTTCGCAGTACTCATGAGCATCAAACCATCTGATTTTCCTGACGCAGATAGGCTTCGATAAACTCATCGATTTCACCGTTCATCACATCAATTACCGCCGTTGTTTCAATATTTGTCCGTAAATCCTTCACCATCTGATAGGGGTGAAAAACATAGTTCCGAATTTGCATCCCCCAAGCAGCTTCTACCATATCACCCCGAATTTCGGCAATTTCTTTTGCCTTCTGTTCCTGAGCAATAATTAATAGTTTAGCTTTGAGAATCACCAGAGCTTTCTCTTTATTTTGGAGTTGACTCCGTTCTTGAGTACAGCGCACAGCCACCCCTGTTGGCTTGTGAACAATCCGAACGGCGGTTTCAACCTTATTTACATTTTGCCCACCTTTACCACCCGCACGAGTGGTCGTGATTTCCAAATCGGTGTCGGGAATATCGAGTTGCACTGAGTTGTCAATCAACGGCATCACTTCCACCCCTGCAAAACTAGTTTGCCGTTTATCATTGGCATTAAACGGCGAAATTCTGACTAACCGATGAGTGCCTTTTTCACTTCTGAGATAACCATAGGCATATTTACCCTCAATTTCCAATGTGACAGATTTTAATCCAGCTTCTTCTCCTTCAGAGATTTCGGCAAGGTAGACTTTATAGTTACGACTCTCTGCCCAACGGGTGTACATCCGCAACAGCATTTCTGCCCAATCTTGGGCATCTGTCCCCCCAGCACCCGCATTGATTGTCAGGACTGCGCCTTTGGCATCATAAGTGCCAGATAGTAGCCGTTCTAATTCCCATCGATCGAGTTCAATCCTAACCTGAGATAGGTTCTGTTTCGCCTCTTGGAATAAAGCATCATCTGGCTCCATTTCCATCAGCTCTAAGGCACTTTGAGCATCAGCTACACCTGTTTGCCACTGGTGAAACTGTTCTAAATGAGACTTGTACTCATTTAGTTCTTGCATCGCCACCTGTGCAACGTTTTGATCGTCCCAAAATTCCGGTTGCGCGGCTACTTGTTCTAAATCTTTAATTTTAGCTGTCAGTGCAGGAACGTCAAAGATACTCCTGGGTTTTCCCCAGGCGGTCATTTAATATGCCAATTTCGCGTTTAATATCTACTAGGTCGAGCATTGCGATTAGAATTGTAGAGATTCAGAGAATAGCATTATTGTAGCGATTTTTGCAAAAGTCAAGATCTTAGATAAGGAAAAGCTGGATGATTGATACGGATAGCCGCAGAGTTGATGATTTTCTCAACAAGTGGTTGGGTTCTGAGGGGAACGAACGGGCGAATTATCAAACCTTTTTCGGCGATCTGTGTGTAGCTTTAAATGTCCCAGCACCACCGCCAAAGGGCAGTGTAGAAGGTGACAGGTATTGTTTTGATAAGAACATCAAGTTTTTTAGTGAGAAGGCGGAGACGACGCGATTTACGGACTTTTACAAAGAGTCTCACTTCCTGATTGAGGCGAAGCAGGGGAGTACTAATTCGACTAAGGGACACGGCAAGCGGGGAACGAAGGGCTATCGGGATGAGATGCAGAAGGCATTTAACCAAGCAAAATCCTATGCTTATAATCGGATGTTGCCATCGTTACCGCCGTTTTTGATTACGTGCGACATCGGTTCGCATTTTGAGGTGTGGGAGGGGTTTAGCGGGGAGTATGGGAGTTATGGGGCGCGTCAGACGGTAAATCTCAAGGATCTGGCACAGCCGGAAATATTCGACAGGTTTGTGGCGATTTTCACAGATCCGCAATCGCTGAATCCTGAGAAATATCGGGCGCGGGTGACGCGAGAAGTCGCGGCGGAGTTGGCGAAGTTGTCGCGGTGGCTGGAGGAGAATGCTCGATCCGAGTTGGTGGGCGTGCGGTTGAAACCGCCGCTCATGATGCAAAGTC
The DNA here is from genome assembly GCA_031425415.1 of Chamaesiphon sp. VAR_61_metabat_425. GTDB lineage: Bacteria > Cyanobacteriota > Cyanobacteriia > Cyanobacteriales > Chamaesiphonaceae > Chamaesiphon. The sequence continues at coordinate 4,960 of JANPJH010000168.1, forward strand.
CGCCTACGCGGACTAAGAGTAGTTCAGCTTCTCGCAATTCTACAATCCGCCATGAGAATGCGGAAGATAAATCTCAGTCCGCGCAGGCGGACTTTGCAACACCAGCCTCGATTTCAATCGACGGCGGCATCAATGTCGAATCATCTCCCGTTTCGGCGCATGAGGTGGCGAACTTTTTGATGCGGTGCATTTTTACGATGTTTGCGGAGGATGTCGAATTACTCAAGGGGGAGGTATTTACCAAGGCATTGCGCGATCGATGGATACCCAATCCGCACACATTTAAGCCCGAAATCGAACAGCTCTGGCAAACGATGAATACGGGGGGTACCTTCGGCTTCGAGCGGATTTTGCGGTTTAATGGTAGCTTTTTTGAGGATGCGACGGCGTTTGAGTTGCCGAAGGAACAGTTGGAAGTCTTGTATGCAGCGGCGGCGAAGGATTGGAGTCAGGTAGAACCCGCGATTTTTGGGACGTTATTAGAACGGGCATTGGAGAAGAAGGAACGCAGCCGCTTAGGGGCACATTATACACCGCGATCGTATGTCGAGCGGTTGGTGCGTCCGGTGGTAATGGAACCGTTGCGGCAACAGTGGGATGAGGTGGAGTTGGAGTTACGGCGGATTTTAGCCACTCCTGAAGGGAAGGAACCGACGGGGTTGCAGCAGAAGAAGGCTGAGCAGGAAATCGC
>JANPJH010000169.1:0-25641 GCA_031425415.1 Chamaesiphon sp. VAR_61_metabat_425
TCGGTGTCGTTGTCGGCGAAGTCGTATTGATAGACGATCTTATCGGCGATACCGTTGTTGTCAGCATCTGCGCCGAAGTATGGGCTGTTGAGGTCGGCTCCGGTGTCGATGATGACGGTACTGTAACCTTGGCCTTTGATATTGGCGAAGCGAGCATCTGCCCAGAAATTATCGAGGTTAATTAAATCTTTTGCCTTAAGATTGATGGCATTAGCAGTAGTGGTGCTAATAGTTTCAACAGGGGCATTAATTTGAACTGGTGTAGTAGTAAGATTGCTGGACGATTCATCATCGATAATAGCTACTTTAGCACTACCGAGATCGCCGATCGAGGCACCAACCGTGGGGTTGGCTAGTTGAATGGTAAAATATTCTTCGCCTTCAACTTTGCTATCGTTGCGGATGCGGAGGGCGTTAGCATCACCTAATAGCGCGTTTTGGACGGGAATGACTTTGCGGACTTCATTGGCGGCGAAAGTAACTGTAATGGGCGTATAGTTGAAATCTTTGTTGACAGAACTAGCCGCACAGCCGCAGCCTTGGGCGGTGCCATCAGCTAATGTGAGGGTGGCACTGACAGCATTAGTCGTGTTGCCCGTGCGGGTGACGACTATTTCGGTAATTGCAGTGCCATCTTCTGCGACCTGATAGTTGGCTGCGCTGAAGTTGAGTAGCGCGCCGCCAGTTGCCGAAGCAACCAAATCTAAACTGGGTATGGTTAAGGGAATATCGGCAGCCGCTGTGGTGATACTGACACCAGGGTAGGTTTGTTTCCAACCTGGTTGCAGCTCTTCGGCGACGGTGTAGGTGCCGGGGCGGAGGTTGGTGAAGCTGTAGTTACCATCGATGTCTGTGGTGGTGGAAGCTTCGCCTGTGTCTAGTTGTCCGTTGGTGTTGGTGTCGAGGTAGATTTTCCAGTCTTTTAAGCCGGATTCGGTGGTGTCCTTGATTCCATCCCCATCTAAGTCGTTCCATTTTAGGCCGCGAATTTCGGCATTATTAGCTTCTAAAGTAACTGGTTTATATACGAAAATATCTGAAGCATTGTTGGTATCTCCCGCTACTAGATTAGTTGCCCCAGATTCAAAAGCAATGCTTCCATTCGCACCGATCGAAGAATTGCCACTATCTCCATCTGGTTTATTACTTAGTGCTGGACTAACTAACTTGGTTTCTCCACTCACCCGATCTCGCACATAAATGTTGCTGTAAAAATCAGGGTTGTCTATGCCAAGATTGGCAGCGCGGGATTGAAAAGTCACATAGCGTCCATCTGCACTAATGGAAGGACGACTGCTATTATTATCTACTTCTCTTTCATCACTGGTAAGGCTAACCCGCTCAAGAGTTTCGGCTGCCAAATCATAAACAAAGATATCACCTGTCTCATTATTATCTTCTGAAACTAAGTTGGAAGCGAGGGAGGAGAAAACGACATAGCGACCATCAGCACTAATAGACGGAGATAAGCTGATATCATTCGCCTCGGTGCCATTAACACCAACACTGATGCGTTTGGTAGTACCTGATTGGCGATCGCGGACAAAAATATCTGCAACATCATTGGTGTCATTAGCAACCAGATTAGATGCATAAGAATAGAACACAATATAGCGTCCATCAGCACTGATGGTGGCACCAGAACTCAAGCTGTCACTATTTCCCTGGGAGTTATTACTATCAATGCTAATCCGTTCTGTAGTCTCCGCTTCAAGATCGCGAACGAAGACATCAACCATTTCGTTCGTGTCTCCCGCTACCAGATTTGATGCAATGGAGGAAAAAACCACATAGCGTCCATTGGTACTAATCGCAGCCAGATCGCTCACTCCATTGGCTTGAGAATTATCATTAGCAAGGCTGACTCGCTTAGTTGTGTTAGTGATGCGATCTCGGACAAAAATATCTCGTACTTGATTACTATCGTTAGCCACAAGGTTAGAAGCATTGGAAGCAGACACAACATATCTGCCGTCTTCACTAATAGCAAAGACTTTGCTTTCACCGTTGGCTTGCGTTCCATCACTAGCTACATTAACTCGCTCTATTGTTTTTGTTTCGAGATTTTGTACAAAAACATCAATAGATGAGTTTGTGTCGTTATTGACTAAGTTTGTAGAATCTGAGTTGAAAGCTAGTAAAAGCCCATTACTACTGAGAATGGCATTAGTGCTAAAACTATTACCTTGAATGCCATCAGCCGTGATGCTGGAGCGTTGGGTTCCATTTGTAGATATAGTATTACCAGATAAAGATAAGTTTGATACTAGAGGATCGAATTCCTCACTCACTGAGTTACTTAATATCGAACTGTTTTTTTGGAGAGAGGGTGGAGGGGATGGATTGTCAAGTTTTACACCACCCTCAAGTCTTATACCCAAAGATGTTGCACTTCCAGAACTAAAAGTCTTTGTACCAAATGTGCTCAATTCCAGAAAGCTATCTTTAACACTTGGATTGTTACTAAAAAGATTAAAATCTCTTAAGTAATTTAAATTTACTTTGCCAGATTTGTTGGTGTTAGCGTAAGTAAAATCTGCGCCAAAAGTACCTAGGGAGTTATTGAAACTAGCAGATACTTCAACTGTAGAATTTTGCACAGATCGCCCAATTTCTTCGGTGATTGGACTTAAATTATCTATTTTAACGCTTTTCAATGCATCAAGCGAAAATCTCCCGAATCCAACTTTTCCCTTAAGATTCAGATCTCCATCTAGGGAATTATATTCATAGCTAAAATCAGAACCATTGAAGCTGGTACCTTTTGGTAGAGCTAAATTAAGCCTTGCTATCCCCCCATTTATAATTTTCTTCCTTGCTAAGTCAAGAACAAATTTCTCAGGATTTTTTGCAAAATCTTGGGCGGATGAAAAAGTGATACCTGTAGCATTAGTCAGGGATGCCTCAGCTTTTGTCTTAACACTTTCAGCTAACTTGTTCACGATTGGTAGCTTTAATAAATCACCAGGCTTACTAGGATCTGTAATTTGCTTTGCAAGATCTCTAAAGTTGGTCATCTGATCGAACTGAGTTTTAAGAGAACCTATTGTTGCCTCCACATAATTTGGAATCTTTTTAACCTCAGCACTTAAATTTTCTGCCCCATCTTTTGTATTTTTTTCTACAGAATTAAGAAAAGCTCTTGTCATCGTTTCAGCCGCACCAATACTACTATCAACTTGAGTTGATTTAGAAGCAGTATTACTAATAACATTAGTTCCCGAAATATTTCCTACCGCACTTCCTGTGACACCTACGCCCCACAAATAATCTGTCAGTTTATCTAGTGGCTGACTCAATCCTGTAACTTTAGTTATAATCTGGGTAATAAATTCTTGACTAGCAGCGATCGCATTGGGAATAGTAAACTTAAGTCGCGTTTGTCCAGTTCCATCAGGAATCTCACTACCAGAATCTGGTTTGATACCAGCACTAACAAAGCTAACTCCTTCAGGAAGAATGACCTCAGTATTTACGCCTGTTGCACTCGCACCTTGCTTGTTGCTGTTAGTTATCTTAAGTGTGTAAGTAAGTTCTGGATCTATACCAATCACATCTTGATTACTAGAGATTGAAACTTCTAAGCCTTTATCTTTAACTTCAGTTGTTTGCTGTACTGTATTGTCACTAGGATCTATGTCCTCTTGTTTCGATCCCACTTTGGCAATATTGGTGATTTGACCCGATCGAGTAGGGGTAACAACAACATTCACTTTCTTGGTAGCTTTAGCGGCTAAAGTCCCCAGGTCAAAAGTCAGAACATTATTGCTATTGTCAGCAGGAGCAAGGCTAGATGAGACTAAGTTTCCCCCCTGTGGCAAGGTCTCTGTTAATTTAACTTCTGTTGCAACATTATCGCTGTTATTAAAAACAGTTAAAATATAGGTTAATTCTTCTCCTGAGTTAACAGGATCTGGCGAATCGACCATAGTAAGTTCCAAATCAACAGGGCTTGGAGCAAATGTGGCTATACCCCTAACGCTCCCAAATTGAGGTTGTATTAAATATGAACTGAATCTTCCTGAATCCCACAAATCAACTAAAGCACCACCAAGATCTCTGCTCAATACCTGATTGTCGATGGATAAATTTAATTTTAAATCCTTCGTTATGGACTGTGTGAAGAAATTAGGGTCGCTACCAAGAGGTAAGCCAACAATACCCTTCGGGAATTCAATTTTCGGAAAAGGGGTAAAAGGGCTAGTGTCAAATCCAGTTTGTTCAAGCCCCTCTCCTTTAAAGACTTCCTTTGTATATAGTCCGTTTTCTTGAGGAATTAAATTTATATAACCTTGTAAAGTCCAAAATTGTGTTGTCCCAGAAGAAGGCGGAGAAGATAAACCACGATCGTAACGAAGAATAGAAGGTGCGACAATAACTCCAAAAGGTATTGTCTGAAGAGACGAATTATAAACGCTTAGTGCAGGTTCGGTTGTATAGCCTGTGAAAAGAAAAGGTTCGTAATAAACAGTGAACGAACCAGTCGGACTGGTGATTTTAGCAGCAGGAATAAAAGCATAAGTATTACCAGAAGTAAAATTTTTTGAATTAAGCGTTATAGTCTGACCCGGCGGCAAATTTATACCGGTTCGCTCGATTCTCCATTGGCCCAGATTATTTGTACTCATTTCCAGTTTGACGGCTTGGTTGTCTAAAGTTAGGATTACCGTATCTTCTTCTTTTTTTAAAGTCTGTAATCTGATTTCCGACAGACTTTCTCCCCGTACCAAAGCCGAAAATATTGCCCCTTCATCACCAGGTGCATCCACCGCATTCAACTGGGCGTCAACAAAGTGACCGTACTCCTCCAATAAAACCGAAACCACTTCCTCTAACGTCCGGTTTCCCAGCAACTCCTGTGCCAAGTAAATCTTGCCCGTCGCCACCGCAAATGCCCCCTCAGCATCGTTTATCTCCGCTCTCGGACGAATCTCGATCGGCGGGATCGTACTCACATCTCCAGCCAACCACTGTTGGCGAATGGTTACTAATCGCACTCGATCGATCTGACTACCAAAGATACTCTCGATCGTGCTTTCAAAATCATCGGTAGCAGCAAACTGGGCTAAATACTCTTGGAGGAGTTGGAGAGCTTGGGGATTCAGCATATCTACCTTTATATTTTTTGTTTGAAGAACGGTTTTAAATCAATAATGAGTCACTGAAAGCATTCATTCGAGCGAGATTGTAGCTTTAGTATCAACAATTCTGAAATGAAGAACAGTTGCGATCGACTTTCCAGCTTGCTTAGGCATTATTATTCGTAAAGAACAATATTTATTTTTTGATACAAAAATTAATTAAATCGATTGCCGGAGAAAAGTCGCTGTTAAGACAGGCGACTGATAGAACGCGGGGGAAATCGATCGTGTGCATAAACGCGAATGTTTCAAACTAATAAGTAAATGGAAGCGTCAGAGCTAGACGTAAGCTGTCGTGATATGGCTACTCACACAACGGGGATACTCGATCGCCAACATCCCTGATTAAAACGGAGCGCACGTTAAAAATCCGCGATCGAACTCGGCAGGTATCGATCGACGAAGTAATCTATTACAAAATTATACATACTTCCTGACATAGTGCAAGCACAGTTTCGGGGCACTCGGTCGCAGGCTATTTCAAGCAGATCGAAACAGTTGAGCAACAACAAGTTAGTAAAATTAGTTACACGCGATCGCTCTAAAAATCATCAGAATTGTCTAGCCTTCGCTAATTTGTGTTGAGAACACTACTCTTGCAAGTTGGTAAACATATCGTGATTATTGGTTTTATAGGGTGCGTTAATGAAATATAATTCACCTTTTTTCAGCTATTGCTCGCTATTATTCGGACTGCTGACACGCTTGACAGCTAAATGTAATGGTCAGGCTATACTGAAAATAATCCTTAGCCTTTAGAGAATGATACCTCAAGAACTCGAAGCCGTATTTGATGGGAAAGCCCTTCAACTAGAAGCACCCTTGAACCTAGCCGTAGGTACGAAGGTGCGGATTGTTGTTGAAAATGTTTTGCTCAACGAAGTAAAACCACCTAAAACGTTTCTTAAAACAGCTCAGTCCTTAAAATTACAGGGTGAACCTGATTGGTCAGAAAAAATTGACCAATATTTGGATGGGGAAACTCTTGCTGATAATGACTGAAATCTTTTTAGATACTTCTTTTGCGATCGCTTTATCTTCCGTTACCGAGCGGAATCATGTACGGGCTTTAACCATCACTAATAGGTATTGTTAAACCAGTCGTTCGGAGAATCAGACAAAACGGCGATAAGGTTCATCTCTTCTGCCGTGATAGTTTTCCCATTGCGGATTCTATGTTTTCATTTTTCTGTTTACTGTCTTCTAAGTTTGACGAGACATTTATCGTTATCTCCGGCAAGTCAGATTCAATACTGTCTACGTAGATATCAAGAGAATTGATGTTTCAGCAATCACAAGGTGAATTTGCTAATGTACATTCCACATTTGCTACAGTGGATGACATCCAGACTTGGTGGGTCAAGGAAAACGTATCTATCCTGTCGGATATCTAAGTCTAAATAAAGAGAAACTTGAGGTGACAATTCCAGACGATTTGATAATTCCGACAGCTAAAATCACCCAGTATCTTTTGGTGCTAAAAGCACGGAACGATAAATCGAGATTTTTGGCTCAGGCTGGGTTTACCCAAGAAAATCCAGAAGCTCTGAGGTTAGCGATCCAAAGTCAGGCAATGGACAAAGAGGCGATCGAAGAGAAAAGTAATGAATACGGCACCTTTTACCAAGTTGAAGGAGAATTAAGCGGTGTAAATGGTGTTAGCCTATCAGTTATTACTGTTTGGCTACAAAGACAGATAGATGGTAAATTTCAGTTTGTGACCCTCAAACCTAATTAGGAGTACTGACATGAAGGTGGAATTGTATCAAGAAGTCTCATTAACTTGTGACTTGCCAGAGCATGGCCTGAAAGTTGGCGACGTTGCCATGTTGGTTGATTTTGTTTCTCATCCAAGTGGCGGAGAAGAAGGTTGTGTGCTGGAAGTTTTTAATGCCATTGGTGAATCGCTTACAACGATCGCTGTTCCAATTTCTGTAGTAGAGGCTCTGCGCTCTGATGAAGTTTTATCCGTTCGCCCCTTGGCAAAAGCAAGTTGATTGTCGATCTGGCAGTCTAACAAACCCGTTGCACCTGACGAGATTGATTTTCTTTAGCAAATCCAAAAGATCGTTCCTCAAAGATGTTTGATTCAGATATTGTTACTTTTTGATTCGATCAAACCTACAACATTTACTTGATGTTGGCAAACTTCATTTGCGCAAGCCTCTCCTTCTAAAATGCGATGAGATCCCCGGCTGCCAGGTATTAACCTACTAGTCTCGATCGGGATTAATATGTAGTTGTCTATACTTAAATTTTGTTGCCGCCCGTGCTGATAATAACTGGGCAATTAGCAACGATTCGTTCGTCTAATTCGGAACTTTATCCCAACCCAGTAAGTTAAATTATGGCAAAGTTAAGAGTTGGCATCAATGGTTTTGGTCGGATCGGCCGACTCGTGATGCGGGCTGGTATTAACCATCCAGACATTGAGTTTGTGGGCATTAACGATCTAGTGTCCGCCGACAACTTAGCGTATTTGTTCAAATACGATTCAACCCACGGAATTTTTGAGGGCACCGTGACAGCGGAAGCCGATCGGATTGTCGTGAATGGAAAGTCGTTGGCGGAGCCTCTCGGAACGAGAATCGCTTGTTTGTCTGTCCGCAACCCTGCTGAATTGCCCTGGCAAGAATTAGGCGTTGACTATGTGGTGGAATCGACTGGTCTCTTCAGCAACTATGACACGGCATCCAACCACATTCAAGCCGGAGCAAAGCGAGTCATCCTTTCCGCACCAACAAGCGACCCAGACAAAATTCCCACCCTGTTAATGGGCGTAAATCACCACAAATTTGACCCCACACAGGACGCGATCGTCTCGAACGCAAGCTGTACTACCAATTGTCTCGCCCCGATCGCTAAAGTCATTCACGAAAACTTTGGTTTAGTTGAAGGATTAATGACTACAATCCATGCGATGACAGCCACTCAGCCAACGGTAGATGGCCCAAGCAAGAAGGATTTTCGCGGCGGACGTGGTGCGCCGCAAAATATCATTCCCGCCGCTACTGGAGCCGCTAAAGCGGTCACTTTGGTGTTGCCAGAGTTAAAAGGGAAGTTAACGGGGATGGCGTTTCGAGTGCCGACTCCAGATGTATCGGTTGTCGATCTGACCTTCAGAACTGAGCAATCTACGAGTTATGCAGAAATTTGTGCAGCAATGAAAGCCGCATCAGAAGGCGAACTCCAGGGGATTCTCGGCTATACCGAGGAACCAGTAGTTTCATCAGATTTTAGAACTGATTCCCGCTCTAGCATTTTTGACGCTGAGGCGGGGATGGAATTAAATCCAAACTTCTTTAAGGTGGTGTCCTGGTATGACAACGAATGGGGCTATTCCATGCGGGTGGTAGATCTGATGCTGTTTATGGCCCGCAAGGAGGGACTTTTATAAATTTTTCGATCGGCGATTACCTACCGTAGGCTACGCCAACGATTGTGTTGTAGGTAGTTTAGGAGCGTTTGGGCCGTTTCCTCTAGGAGATCTCGATTCTTGGCCAAGATTGCCAGAGCAATATGGTGAGCACCATTGACGATCTCGGTTACTTCCCGATCGATTTCCTCCGCTAGTTTAGGGCTAATCGGCCGCCGAGGGCTGGTCATCCCTTCGAGAAATTGGGATTGGGTGCGCTCAAAGGCGATCGGGCCTAGCTCTGCACTCATGCTGTATAAGGTGACAAAGCGATCCGCTAAGTCGGTGACTTTTTGGATATCATCGCTGGCTCCAGTCGAAACTTTACCAAAGATTGTTTCTTCGGCGGCACGTCCGCCGAGGAGGGTGACAATGCGACCGCGCACTTCATCTTCGACCATGAGGAACCGATCCTCTTCGGGCATTTGCAAGGTATAGCCCAAGGCACTAACGCCCCGTGGGACGATCGAGATTTTCTCCACCGTTCCCGCTCCCGGCATTAGGGAGCCGATCAGGGCATGACCTGCTTCATGATAAGCGATCGTCTTTTTCTCTAGCTCGTTGAGCACGCGAGATTTTTTCTCTAGTCCGGTGATAACTCGTTCGATCGCTTCATTAAAATCCGCCATCGTTACCGCCACTAAATCTTGACGCGCCGCTAGGAGGGCTGCCTCATTTACTAAATTGGCGAGATCGGCTCCGGCAAACCCTGGAGTCCGGGCCGCAAGTTTCTCCAGATCTACATCTCCCGCCAGTTTTACATGCCGCGCATGGACATTCAGAATGGCTTGCCGACCGATTTTATCCGGTCGATCGACCACCACTTGCCGATCGAATCGACCGGGCCGCAGCAAGGCTGGATCGAGGACTTCCGGCCGATTGGTGGCAGCGAGGAGTAACACCCCAGTGTTCGGATCGAAACCATCCATTTCGGAGAGGAGTTGATTGAGCGTCTGTTCGCGCTCATCATGACCGCCAACGGCAGTCCCCACCGCCGCCCGCGATCGACCCAAGGCATCCAATTCATCAATAAACACAATACAGGGAGCCTGCTGTTTGGCTTGTTCAAACATATCCCGGACTCTTGCGGCACCTAGCCCTACGAATAATTCGATAAACTCGGAACCGGAAATACTAAAGAACGGCACACCTGCTTCCCCAGCGATCGCTTTAGCCAGTAAGGTTTTTCCAGTGCCCGGTGGCCCCACCAGCAGCACGCCCTTGGGAATCTTCGCGCCCAGGCGAGTATATTTACCCGCATTCTTGAGAAAATCGACAATCTCTTGCAATTCGGCCTTAGCTTCATCGACCCCCGCCACATCGGCAAATGACACGCCAATACTACCTTCAGAATAAATCCGCGCCTTGCTTTTGCCCAGCGTCAAAGCAGCGGGTCCCCCTTGCCCCTGACTCATCAGCCAGCCCCAAATCCCAAAGAAAATTAGGGGCGGTGCCACCCAGCCAATCAAGGTAACTAGCCAGCCCCACGGACTGGGGCGTGGCGCGGAAAACTCGACTTGGTGCGCTCGCAAAATTTTGGTTAAGTCCAAATCGATCGAGACGGGTAGTGTGACAAACACCTGTTTCGCTCGATTCTGCGGTTTACTCTCACCCTGAGCTGGTTTTAGTTCGTATTGAATTTGAGTGGGGCTGACGATCGCCGAGGCAACTTGATCGGCTTCGACTTGAGTAATGAAGGTACTATAGGGAACTTCTGGATAGCGAGGACTCTGGAATAAAAACAGATTTAAGATCGTCAACCAAATAAAAAAGACCGTCATACTGCCCCCAAACTTACGCAGTTCGAGCGGTTTGATGCGGCGTTCGGGATCTTTGTCGATCGGCATTGCCAGAGCCTCCTAGTGACTAGTCGCTAATGTCTTCGCTAGTAATTCACACACTTCTTCATCGGTGGTTTGCGAAAAGTCCTCATACCATAGGCCGATCGCCGAAAAATGTGTAGGGGTCATCAAGCACACCACTTCATCAGCGTCAGATCTCAATCGATCGCAGGTGTCGGGTGGCGCGACGGGAACGGCAATGACGATCCGCTGCGGATACTGTGGTTTCAGTCCGCCAATGGCTGCTCGCATAGTCGAACCTGTTGCCAAACCGTCATCGACTAAAATGACGATTTGATCGCGGATCTGTGGGGGTGGACGATCGCCTCGATAGACGCGATCGCGCCGCTGTAATTCGTGGAGTTCCAGATCGGCAACTTCCGCGATCGTATGTCCCGAAATTCGCAACCAAGCCAGCACATCATCATTCAACACTTGCATCCCACCAGCCGCGATCGCCCCCATCGCTAGTTCTTGATGTCCAGGAACGCCCAGTTTCCGCACCAACCAGATATCTAAGGGTGCATTGAGTGCTTTGGCCACTTCAAAGGCAACGGGGACACCGCCGCGCGGCAGTCCCAACACGAGGACATCGGAGCGATGGGCATATTGGGTGAGTTTACACGCCAATAATTTTCCCGCTTCAGTACGATTGCGGAATTTGGTTTCCTTGGCGGAGCCTCCCCTCGGCGGAATCGTCATCAGTATCACCTCCTGCACGTGGCTTCTTCTCGCCACGTTTTTGTTGTGTATAGTCCTTGAGTTGGCGTTCTGCACTCTCAAAGCCATCTCGAATGGTCACAAAGAGATCTTCTGGTTGAAAAATATTTCTGAAGAGCTGCTCGTTAACGCTTAAATATAAGCCATCAATTCGAGTACTCACCATGAGTTTTCTGTAGAGTTATCGCAATGCTGACTTAATCAAATTCTAGCCCACATTTGATCGGTCCCCGCACAAACTTAATTAATTGATAAATCAATCTCATCCTCACAAAATCCTCAACTTTTTGTTTTAAGATTTAATCTAAAACTATGGATGCCAGCGACTAATAAATTAGATAGCAGTTTGACTAAAAAGTCATTGATTGAAAATACCAACGAGCGATCGCCCAATGCCATCACATAATTCCATTCCCCTCATTGCCCGCATTCTGATGGCTGTTGTTAGCGATCGATTTTTGTCAGTCGCAGCCAATTAAGCACTGTGTTATGAGATACCCCGGTTTGGCGTTCGATCTCCCGACAACTGACACCCTGCTGATGTAGTGTTAGACACTGTTGCTTAATTTTTGGAGGATAGCCACGGAGACTGTATTCCTGAGCGAATTGTTTGCCACAAGTTCGGCAAATATAGCGTTGTTTGCCATGACGATGGCCATTTTTTGCCACTCGATCGCTATTGCAATTCATGCAAATCATTACTTGATTGTGCAAAATATCATCACCGATATGGGGATGGAGATAAGCGCAGAGTAAGTCTTTTAGCTCTAGATATAACTTCTGCCGATGTTCGCCCTCGCTTTTGAGCGCGACTAAAAATAAACCATTGTAAGTCCGGTGGAATACTTCGGCGATTAGTTCGCTTTTCTCCCGACTGAGATGAGGGTTGCGCTGTTGGCAGAGATCGGCAAATTGGTCGATTACCATTCGATCGAAATTATCATCAAACAGGATAAATAGTCCTGGAATCGGCGCGAGAAAGTACTGTAAATAAACAATTCTTGGAATGGGATGCTCAAAATACTGTGCGTGGGTATCCACTATTTCACTAATGATTTGAGCTAGCGGACGACGAATATCTTTGCAGATGAGTGCAGCATTAACAATCGCAATTTGCTCCATGTGCTCCGCTTCTAAAGCATGAAAGATCGCTAATTTATCGGGAAAGAATTGATAGATCGATCCCACTGCGGTGTTAGCTCGATCGGCTATTTGCTGGGTTGTTGTGGCGGTATAACCCACTTCTGTAAAGACTTCTGCTGCAGCAGTGAGGATTTTTGCTACTCGCTGTTGTCCGCGCTTTTGCTTGGGTTGGCGGCGCAGAGAATTAGGGCTTGACATTTGTGAGGATTTATTCATAAAATTGCGATGTCGATGCACCAAATCATCAAACCATGAATATGCTCGAAGGCGCGCCTTGGCTTCTAGCTCACAAATCCATGCTAGCAGTCAATAAACCTCATAAAGTATCTCTTTATGGCAGTGATTATGTCTTGTGGCAAGATCTTCACGGAAATATCAATGCACTCGCTAACACTTGTCCCCACATGGGTGCGATGCTATCGGCTGGTTGGTGTACACCCAAATTAGATGGGACTAGCACGGTAGTTTGTCCCTTTCACGCACTGGAATTTGACGCGCAAGGCTGTACTATTTTACCTGGCTCAAACAAACCAACTTTATCCCAAGTAGCCAGTTTAGAACTAATTATTCAGGGTGATTTTATTTGGTCTTATGGGGGATATGAGCCTAAAATCCCCATCCCAAATATTCTCAATCAAATTACGGCTAATTATGATTTTATCGGGCAGACAGGAGATTGTAGCGTTGAGACTGATTTAAAATCGATGTTGCTAAACATGCACGATTACAATCATCAAAACGGTACCCATCGTGAGATGTTTAAAATTACCGAGGTGCAGTTCGAGAAATTTATCGATGAGGGATATCATTCTCATGCTTACTATGATATGCCGATCGCGCCGAGTAGTGTTCGAGAAAAATTCCAGAATCCGGCATTGTTGACGATGCCCAAGGTATTATCGGCACATTTAGAAAATCATTTCCCTCATTTAGTAATATTTCATGGAGACATTTCAGCCGGAAGGGTTGCCCAGTGTCACTTATTTGTACCAGAATCTCAGCATCGAACGCGGACTTATGTGTTATTATTTGCTCAACCTAAGAGTCCAATTTTTAAACTGATGAGTAAACAGTTTTTAAATTTGGTTAAAGTTGTTGTAGAGCAAGATGTGGATATTTTAAGTAAGATTTATCCCAATGCTCCCCAAAAAATTAAGTTAAATAATGAAGTTGGGATGGATTGGGTGCGGCGCAACTTTGAGAGTTTTTCTTCAGTTCTTTGAATTTTTCCAGCAGTAAGTTGAATGGGGAATTGTGGCAGAGAACAACCTGTTTAAAGCCTATCCCCACCAGTACCACAACACCGCTTCTAGCCCATCGGATCGATAATGCCGCCACCCAAGACAATATCCCCATCGTACCAAACCGCTGCTTGACCTGGCGTAATCCCAAATTGAGGTTCGTCAAACACCAGTTTCACCTTGCCTCCTTCTAGGGGAATCACGCTCACAGGTACAGCCTCAGAACGATATCTAACCTGAACTCCCGCCCGAATTGGGGCAGTTGGTTGGGGAATTGAGACCCAATTGATGCGATCGACAGTACACTCAGGACTGTGGGTTTCTTCTCGCGAACCGACGACTACTCGGTTTTTAACGGCATCGAGGGCGACGACGTACAGAGGTTCGGCTGCCGCAATGCCAATGCCTCGACGTTGACCGATCGTGTAATGATGGATGCCGAGATGTTTGCCTAAGATCGCCCCTTGAGTATCGACAATTTCACCGGGGCGTTCGTTAATATACTGGTCGAGGAAGGTTTTCATCGAACCGTGTTTTTCTACCAAACAAAGATCCTGGCTTTCGGGCTTATCAGCGGTAGATAAATCCAATCCTGCGGCAATTTCTCGCGTTTGGGTTTTGAGTGTATCGCCTAGAGGGAAAATGGTCGCAGCGAGGATATCTTGCTCTAGATCGTAAAGGAAATAAGCTTGATCTTTCGATCGATCGATCGCCCGTCGCAACTGATACCGTTGCAGATTATCGTCGTAGGTGATCCGTGCATAGTGCCCCGTGGCAATGTAATCGGCTCCTAACTCTTCCTTGGCATATTTTACCATCGGCCCAAATTTCACCGCCTTGTTGCACTGAGAACAGGGCAATGGTGTCACCCCCGCTTCGTAGCCAGTGACAAGATAATCAATAATATATTTCTCAAAAGTATCGCGACTATCGACAATCTGATGGGTAATCCCCAACTGTTCGCAAATCCGCGCCGCATCGACCATCCCTTCCGAGCAACACTGCCCCTTACCTCGCATTAACCACAGAGTCAGACCCAGAACATCATAACCTTGATCGCACAAAATTGCGGCGGCGACTGAACTGTCCACCCCGCCGGAGAGTCCGACAACGACTTTTTTGATAGAAGACGGCATAAAATTCGCGCTATAACTTGCCTATCTCTAAGGTAACATCTCTCGATCGGCTTTGGGTTATGACGTTGTGTTACTGACAATTATCGATCCTGATATAATTAGCAAAGACTAGTTTTTTTATGGTATTTGCTCGGCAGTCCAAATTTAAGCGAAAGATCGAATTCAAACTAATAGGGTTAATTTATGGTTATTTTAACAGAGCGGATCGATCCAACATTAAATTTAGAACCAATAATTAAAATGTGGACGGTAGCAGAATATCATCGCCTGAGCGAATTGGGTTTACTCGATGCTGACGGACGAACTGAATTAATTGACGGACAAATTTTACTAATGGCTTCCAAAGGAACTCCTCACGTCATTGCATTACAATTATTAGCTAACCCTCTATCTGAACAACTTAAAAATATTGCTGTAATTCGGACTCAAGATCCAATTCAACTGGATGATTTATCAGAACCCGAACCAGATTTAATAATTGCGAAGGGGGAAGTTTTAGATTACAGCCAGCATCATCCCTATCCAGCAGATATTCACCTTGTCGTAGAAATAGCCGACTCAACGCTCAAGTATGATTGCCAGGTTAAAGATAAACTTTATGCCCGTGCGGGAATTATCGAATACTGGGTAGTAGATCTCAAAAATCGTCAAGTACATATTTTCCAAAACCCGATGCCGACAGGCTATACAAACCATTTAATTTTGAACGAACCTAATCAGTTTTCTCCGTTGGCATTCCCCGATCTTGTTGTGAATCTGACATCCATCCTCCCCCCAGTTGCTTAGAGTTTAGATATGCCAGAAGATCTGCTGTGGATAGAAATTGCCGATAAAATCAGTCAAGCTACAGGAAAGAAATTTGAGATATCCCAGCGTAAATCGATCGGGGGCGGTTGTATCAATCAAGCGTATCTAATTAGTAACGATCGACTCGATCGCTATTTTATTAAACTCAATCAAATATCCCTAGCAGAAATGTTTGCAGCAGAAGCGAAGGGATTACTAGAAATTGCCACTACACAGACGATTACCATTCCCATACCCATCTGCTGGGGTGTAATTAGCAATTATAGTTATCTAGTCTTAGATTATTTGGATTTAACAGATCGCAGTAGTCCTCAAAGTTGGATGCAAATGGGGCGCAATCTCGCCGCTATGCACAGCCATCAAATTACGAATTCGCCTAAATTTGGCTGGCAGATTAATAATACGATCGGCTCTACCCCGCAAATTAATACTTGGGAAACTGACTGGACGACATTTTTTAAAAACCAGCGCATTGGTTATCAACTTCAACTCGCCCGTCGCAATGGCGGAAATTTCCCGAACGGGAATGAATTACTCGCAGCGATTCCCCAGCTTTTAGCCAACCATCACCCCCAACCATCACTAGTCCATGGCGATCTTTGGGGCGGGAATGCCGGATTTACAACGACTGGTCTTCCCGTCATATTTGACCCCGCAACCTATTGGGGCGATCGAGAGGTTGATTTGGCAATGACGGAGCTATTCGGTGGCTTTCCTGCCGCTTTTTACCAGGGTTATGCGGCTGTTTATCCTCTGGATGCTGGCTATCCAGATCGGAAGATTTTATATAATCTTTATCACATCCTCAACCATTACAATTTATTTGGCGGGAGTTATCAAACTCAGGCGAATGGAATTATCGATCGATTATTGTCTTAGAAAATATTAGGCAACCCCATAACCTGTGTATGGACGCTTATAAGCTGGGTGTAAGCCTAAAATAATATCTTCTTTGGGCACGCCCATATCAACTAATTCTTGTGCTAAATCGGATTCTGTCATGTTCCGCTGAATCCAGATTTTGCCATCTTTAATATCAATATGAATAAAACAGTTGTAAATACGCTTGAGTTCTTCCCAACCAACATCTAATAGTTGATAGCGATCGTGTTCGGTATCAAAGATAAGCTGAGATTCAATTCCTGGCTGATAATTATCTCCGGCTGATGTGCGATCTGTGAGTAATTGCCGAATGGCTTGGCGGTATTGTTCTATTCTTTCCACGCAGTAATGACCTCCTGAATAGGGTTATAAATCGCTAATTTAACTTGATATAATTTGACAGCTTCCTGGATAAATATCTCTTGGAAAAAAGATTCAAATGTATCGATCGGTACCGCTAAATATAAAATTCGTTCTGGTTCTCGAAGTTGGAGGGCTAGGCGATAGTTCAGAAATTGTCCTAGTGCAGCATGAAAATCTGTAATAATCGAGGGATTGAGAAAACTTTTGATTTCAACTGCAATTTTCTGTCCTGCTTTCTCTGTGGCAACAACTCTTTCTGCTGCCAAATCAATTTCGAGCTTTACTCCTTCAATTTTGATGATTAGTGGATCGGCAGTAATCACCCATTGCTCCTTAACTAGAGCTTGTTTGACTGCATGGTGAAATAGGTCTTTAGCCATCGTTTGGTTCTATCCGCTCCCTCTAATTCTATCAAATGGAGAGTGAGTCGGCGGTTTGTAACTAAATCATGCCGGAGATAAACTGGGACGGGCGAATGAAATGCTCATTCCATATATTGCGTCAAGGTTGGTTGATGCAGGTAAATCAATATCGACAGCCATTAACACCCCCAGCAGTCTCAGCTTGATATGCTTAGAAACCAACTACCTGTTATAAATTTATATCTTTGTAGTTTTTGGCTAACTCATGGGTACACTAGCCGTAGTCACTCCATAAGACACGAACTAGTGTAGTCAAAAGTTGTATGGGAAATATAGTTGGAATCGATCTAGGCACAACCAATTCAGTTGCTGCTTTCAAGTTTGCTAATGTAGAGGTAGCTACTGCCGATGATAATCAAACTCCTGATAGAAAATTAACTCGCTCTATTGTTGCAACTACGCTGAATGGAATCATCGTTGGAGAAACAGCTTACAATCAGTTGAAATCTGACCCAGAAAATGTCATTATTTCGATCAAACGTTTAATCGGACGTGGTTTTAGCGATCCTGTAGTAAAAGAAAAGTTAGATCGATTGAATTATAAAATAACTCAATCGACTAAAGGAACCGATGATAGTCTATCAGTATGGCTCGGCGGAAAAGAATATGAACCAGAAGATATTTCCGCAGAAATACTAAAGAAAGTAGTAAAAAATGCACAAGCTTATCAAATCAAAGAAGGACAAAAAGGCACAATTACTCATGCAGTAATAACCGTGCCAGCCTATTTTAGTGACAAGCAAAGATATGCAACTCAAACAGCCGCTAAAAGAGCAGGGTTAGCCGAACCAGAGCTTTTACCAGAACCAACAGCAGCAGCTATTTCTTATGGATTTAAGCCTGATTCTGATGATGTCAAAACTATTTTAGTTTATGACTTTGGTGGAGGGACTTTTGACTCTGCCTTAATTACTACTGCGGGGAACCAATTTATTGAATCGGGTAAAGCTGGAGATCTTTGGCTGGGTGGGGATGATATCGACGATCTAATTATTCAGATTGTTAAAAAACAAGTAGCTGCTGAAGAGAATTTAGGCGATATTGATAGCTTAATTGTCAGAATGCCGCGTTATCAAAAGGTTCGCTTTTTAGGCGATCTGAAAATGGCGGTAGAAAAAGCCAAGATCGATCTAAGTACTGCCACCGAAGCGAAAATTATTCCAGCCACTCCTCTCCTCGATGAGCTAGGAATGGCAATATCAATTAATGTGACAATCACTCGCGCACAATTTGAGCCGATGATTTTACCGCTAGTCGAGCGGACAATCTCTATCTGTCAGGATGCGATTAAATATTCTGACTATCCAGCAGATATGATTGATATTATTTTGTTGGTAGGTGGTTCTTCCCAAATCCCCCTAGTACAACAAAAAGTGAGCGAAGCCTTCGGCGCAGAGAAAGTAGTAATTCATCCTCGCCCAATGTATGCGGTTGCTGAAGGTGCGGCTATTGTTGCGGCTGGATTAACGGATAAAGTTGGTACAGTTTCCCGTGACTATTTCATTGAATTAGTTGATGACCCTTGTCACAAAATCATCAAGCAGGGAGATATTCTTCCCGTTAGAGTTATCCATACTTTTAGAACTGAAGCAGATGGACAAAGCTTGATTCATTTTAAATTCTCCAATCCTGATGATGTCAGTCATCGTGATGAAAAGATTGGTGAAATGTGGCTAGCACTTGACAAAGCATATCCACAAGGAACAGAAGTATTAGTAACAGCAGAATTAGACGAGCAAAATAGTTCGCTTCAGATTACTGCTGCTTTAAAAAATAATCCTTCTGTCAAAGTAAGCTCTTCTTTTTCTCGCGGTGGAGAAGATGAAAAAATAGCACAAAAAGTAGAAGAAATTATTCGAGAGTTAAATCAAGAAGGTACCTTAACAGAGCGAGGCATTCAAGAAGCAAATCGAATTGCTGGTGAAGCAATTCAGGCTACTAATCAACTTCGGGGTCAAAATGGCAAGATATCAGAAGATCGTCGTCAAGTTGCCGAACAGAAAGTAAAAGAGCTAGAAAGATTGGCCTCAAATGATTACAATCTTGCAGGAGCTTTGGTCAGAGATTTAGAATTTGCCATTAATACTTGTGGTATTCTCATCCCAGATAATCAAAAGGGAAGAATAACTAGTATTTGCGATCAGTTAAATAAGGCAATTGATGATAATAATTTATCAGCAATTCAGAAACTTATCGAAGATGCCACCCAAGAATTTAAAAATCTTCCTGAATTAGTAAGAATTGTATTACTCTGTGCAAATGCGATTGGTCAAGCTCATCAAGTTAATCCAACTCAAGCTAGTTTGATGAATGCTAAATTCAACCAAATGCTGAGTGCGATCAAGCGAGGTAATACACATGAAGCAAATCGATTGTTACAAGAACTATTGCCAGATGTGCAACGATATTTTGATCAAGAATTATCGACTAAATCTATTGCTACAGGAATCAAAAAATGAGCATTAATCTAACCTGTCCTGTCTGTGATCGACCAGAGATAGAAGGTGATATTTGTCCTAATTGTGAGACTAATTTATCAACCTTTCGCATCCTCGCAGAATTACCAATAGTTGAAACAAAGAAAGCTCTTGGTTCAACTATGAAAATATGGCTGTTATCCGGCATTTTGGCAGCATTTGTACTTGGTATGAGTTTAGGTGCAACCGGAGGCTCTTTATTATCGAAGCAGTCTCCTCCGCCAACAGCTACATCTATCTCTGGCTCGAAAAACACAAATATCCAAGCAACATTTACACAAGCTAAGTCATTGAACCCTTGTGTAACTCAGTTTTATTATACAGTTCAACAAGGAGACTCTTTGGCAAGAATTGCACGACGATTTTATGGAGATCGACAAAAACTACAGCTAATCATGCAGCATAATTCTCGGCCAGAAGTAAGAGAAAATGATATAAATTTACAAGAGAAGTTGTTGATGCCAAAAATTTATCAAGCTTGCGAATAAAGAAACCATGAACATACTACTGCTTGCGATTAAAAAATTTAAAAAAATAGTCTTTCAAGAAGAAGAGATTGATCGCCGCCATCGTTTTGAACGGCTTTTTGCTCAAGGAGAGCATTATATTAATGATAAATACTTTGATCGTGGATTGCGTAGCTTTCTGCAAGCAAAGGAATTATTCAACACTGACGAACTACAATCAAGGATTGTCAGATGTCAATCTCAGATTGAAAGGCAGAAGAAATATGAGGAGATCCTAAAACAAACTACTGCAATAGCTAAAGAAGGCATGTTTAAAGCTACCTTTTCTCTACTCAAACCTGCCTTGATTCAGTTTGATCGTGAGGATGGAAGAAAACTACTAAGAAGGCTGGATAATGCAGTTGAAATTAAAAAGAAATTTGAGATAGGGCTTCAATTTGAAAGTAGAGGAGAATTAAATAATGCCAAAAACCATTATCAACAAATACTAAAATTTGTACCTAAATTATCAGAATGTCGAATTCGACTAGCAATCATTGCTGTTAAAAATCGAGATTCATCTGAAGCACTTTCCTACTTAGATAATATTAGTGGGGAACAAGCAAATTATCTTCGCGGTTTTGCGTGTGTGATGCAACGAGATTGGAGACAAGCTGATAGAGAGTGGCAATTCATAGAACATAAAGAGGTAAAATCTCAACGTCAGAGCCTTAAAACTCTCGCTCAACGAGCTCGTCTTTTAACGATGAGGAATATTGAGCACTATGTCGATTGTGGCGATCTTGAGCAAGCTAAAAATACTAGTTTCCAATTTATCGATAAATTTGGTGTCGATCCTTTGGTAGAAGGCAATCTTTACGGACACATTCAAGCCTTAATTGAGACTAAAGTTTGGAAAACTCAAAACTGGAATATAATCGCTGAAACAGCCGAAAAATCATGGATTGAGAATCAGGATATTTCTTCTCTACATAACTGGGCTGTAGCAAGTTATTATCAAGCTCAGATCGATCCAAATAAGATCGCAGATCTAATTATAGCTTGGGCAACTGCTCTTGCTAATATAAAAGTAGATCCATCGCTTCAAGATTTACCTTGGTTAGGAAGTTCTTCTCCAGATTTAGATCGGGTTTCGACGAGCTTGACAGAATTAATAGAAAAATTAATTGATGCTGTCAAGGATACTAGTATAGATCGATACCTACAATTACGAGATCTATATCGTTGGCAGACTGTAGCTCTACAGATGACTAAAAATTTTCCTACCACTGGAGTCAGAGTCAAACAGCTTTTACTTTTACCTGGGTGCTATCAGCGTCACCTGAATACCTTACCAACGTCGAATATTCCAGCCGAGCCTTGGGGTAGACTATACACAAATTGGGGGCAATCAGTAGCGGCTTGCATTGAAGGCGATTCAGACCACGCAATTCAAATTAAGCCTAAAACTAAAGCTGTTTCTGTGGCTGAAAAATCTGCTGACTCCTTTGTCATTTATCACGAGGGTTGTCATTATCTCCAGCAGCAAAATTGGCGTAAAGCAATTACCCCTTTCAAGCAAGTGCAAGGAGAAATTAAGAAATTCCCCGATTGGATTGGAGAAATAGATCGCCTATGTGAAAAACAACGCCAGAAGATTGATAATTTTGACGAGCATCTTGAATTTGCACAATTTTGGTATGAGCTTTTAGGAAGTAAACCTGCTCGAAGTTATTTAGCTGAGTATAAAGCTAAACAAATTGGTAATCAATTAGCTGAGGAAAAAATTACTTTTGTTCAAGGTCAAAAACAACTTCTAGAACTCAAGGCAATTGATGAGGCTAATCCAATTGTGATTGACTTGATTAAGAAGATAGAGACTATTCAAGAGATGAACAGTATTATTGATTTGATGAAACAAAATCGAATTCATGATGCTGTTAGACGTGCTAAATACTCAAACCATCAAGAGGTTAAATACCAAACAGCAGAGATTTTCATCGACATTCTATTAGCAGGAGCTAAAAATCGTCAAATGGGTGGTGAAGAGATGCTTCAATTAGGAAGATGGGCAAAAGAAATTTGCCCCTATGAGCCTGCATTTAGGGAAGTTTACAGTAGTTTAGGATTATATTAAGAGGATATTTTATGAAAGAAAGCGCACCTAATCCTTACGATATTATTGGTGTTCCCCAAACTGCTTCAAATGCTGAAATCACAAAATCGTTTGCGATGGCGATGAAGCGTAAAGAATATTCACCAGAGGAAATTGCGAAAGCTCGTAAGAGCTTAATGAATCCCGAAGATAGAATAACAGCCGATTATCTACGTCCGATTCTTCCAATTATCAAACGCTTTAAACGTCAAGATTTTACAAAATTAAACGAACCATCGCCAACTATCGAATTGTTGCATGAATTTGATGGATTAGATGAGGCGTTAAAGACGATGAATGATATAGAAGGAGTATCTGATTTAGATAGACAAATTGGTTTAGCTTTATTCTCGTGAGATTGATAATGTCTTTTATCATAACCATAAAATGTGATGTATCTAGGTAATATTTCATCGTCCCAGGTTTGGTTGATTTTATTGTACCCAAATATTTGATAATGATAAAGTTTGAATTGTGCGAAGAAGAAAAAGTAAAGATTCAGAAAGAGATGGGAGATGCTCTGAAAGAAATTGCATCACTAAAGCATTCGTTGCGACAGAAAGAACAATATTTTCTTTCCGAAAAAGAACAAATTTTCATTGAGTTACTAGAGGTATTTGATGCAATGGAATCTCCACTAGATTATTTAAAAAATAATTCAGAGATCGATCCTCTGTTTATCAAGCGTTTACCTAAAAGCTTGGGAAATGTGCAGCAAAAGTTGTCAATCCTATTAGAAAAACGACAGGTAAGCCGGATAGATATTCAGGGCGATAAACCTGATTTCACCTGCTGTCAAGTAGTCGATCGTGAAGAGAGAGACGATTTAGAAGATCAAACTATTACCAAAGTTGTTCGCCAAGGATTTCGTTTAGGTGATAAAGTTTTACGTCCTGTAGAAGTTATTACTGCTAAAAGTCAAATATTGTGACTTAATATTAATATGGAGCTACTTCAAGATACCTGCAATCTAGGTCGTAGGTAGTGCCAACGCTAGGCGAAAACTTATTTGGCGGGAGTTATCAAAATCAGGCGAATGGAATTATCGATCGATTATTGCGTTAAGGTTAGTTTATTCGGGCATATTAATAATGTTCCCCGTGACTAATTGAAATGGCGATCTGGTTATGGAAAAGATGAACTGGCAGCAATTAATCGATCCCACCAGACTAGGAAAATCTACCAGTCAAGATGGCGGAGAACGCACGCCATTTCAACGAGATTACGATCGAATTTTATTTTCTTCTCCATTTCGGCGGTTAAAAAATAAGACTCAAATATTTTCGTTGCCAAATAATGATTATGTGCGGACGCGGCTGATTCATAGTCTGGAAGTCGCATCAGTTGGACGATCTTTAGGTCGAGCGATTGGCTATGAAGTGGTGAAGAGAGATAATTTAAGTTGCAGTGAAGCTGATTTTGGCGATATCGTCTCCGCCGCCTGTTTAGCTCATGATATTGGCAATCCACCTTTTGGACATACGGGGGAGTCAGCGATCGGGCTGAGCTTCGATAACTGGGATCGAAATCAATCTCCGGAAAAGACTAAAATTCTTGAGACACTTACCAATTCCCAAAAAGCTGACTTTCGGCAATTTGAAGGTAATGCCCAAGGGTTTAGAATTGTCACCAAGCTAGAAATGAAACGCGATCGCGGTGGAATGCAGCTTACCTATCCAACTTTAGCAGCTTTTACTAAGTATCCACGAGAGTCATTAATTTCCAGTGATATTTTGAATGGTTATGCTGGCAAAAGTGCGAAGAAGTTTGGGTTTTTTCAAGCTGAAAAAGATTTATTTAAAGAAGTTGCTGAAACGTTGGGGTTAATTCGGCGAGACGAGCGATATTATTGGTGGGCGAGACATCCATTATCATTTTTAGTTGAAGCCGCCGATGATATTTGTTATTCGATCGTGGATATTGAAGATTCTTATCGGATGAAGTGTATGTCTTTCGAGAAAGCAGCACACTTTCTCAATGCTGTTGCCCAGGTGCCAGATTTAGAATTTAGGCATGAAAATGAGAATGAGCAAATTAAGTATCTCCGAGCTAAAGCTATCAGCGTTTCAATTAAGGATACGGTGAATGTCTTCCTGGAACATGAAGATGATATTTTAGCTGGAAAATTTGATGATAGTTTAATATCTCATGGTCAATATCATCAAATTATCGATAATGAAATTATGAGCTATATGCGAGCTAATGTCTATTGTCACCCGACAGTCTTGGGCATTCAGGTCGCGGGATTTGAAGTATTAGATAAGTTATTCTTTTGTTTTCTTAATGCTTCGATCGATAGTAATAATGCTAAGAACAGAACGATTTTTAATATGTTACCTGAAGAATTTCGCTCTAACGATCGAGATAGTCTATATCATAAAATTCTTAAAATTACCGACTATCTCTCAGGGATGACCGATTCATACGCAACCAGTATCTTCCAAACTATCAGTGGCATCTCTATATATTAATCTATGAGCAGATCGCTCAGATCGTGAATCACAAAATCTGGAGTGGCTAAAGTTGGATCGATGGCTCGATCTTGAGGATTAATCCAAGCTGTTGCTAAATTGACTTGTTTCGCACCAATTATGTCGAGATCGTAATCATCCCCAACAAATAAAATCCGTGAAGTACATACTCCTAAAGCATCAATTGCCCGTTGAAAAAGTGCTGGTGCTGGTTTAACAATCCCATAATCTGATGAGAAGATTAGGGTGTCAAAACAATCGATAATATCTAATCGGCGTAATTCTTGCAGACAGGGATCTTTTTGGCTCCAGATATTGGCAACGATTCCCAAGCGATGAGTCTGACTGAGTTGTTTGATGATGTTAGCGTAGCGATCGTAAATTGAGCCGATTTCATGCATGGCAAATACACGTTCGAGTAAATCTAGCTCGGATGGGATTAGTTGACAGCGAAATTCATCATTTACCTGCTCTATGTAGTGGCGGACGCTATTAAAGTTTTCGTGATAGTCGGGGTTGCGATAATCTCGCTCCATATTTTTGTATGTCTCCCGGACGATCGCTTCGACTCGATCGGCTTGTAACTGAGTCCCGCCTAGTCGTTGATAGGTAATACCAAAGTTCGCATTGACCTCAAATCGATCGCCATCAAACATGAAAGTCTGCATCATGTCTAATAAAATAACGTTGAACTGGTCGATCGAGCGCATCATTTTCGGTGGCTAGTGGCTACTGGGATTTACTATATAGTGATTATTCCGCTAATTGCTGCTCGCCGCTAGTTAGTTGGGCGACTAGATTGCCAAGCTGGAAAATAATTTGGTTATGTGGTTGACAGACAGTAAGAATCAGTACATAATGAAGACTGCAAGTAAATGGGACTGTAGCTCAGTTGGTTAGAGCGCGCGCCTGTCACGCGCGAGGTCGCGGGTTCGAGTCCCGTCAGTCCCGTCAGACTCCTCAATTATATCTTCCTACCCC
>JANPJH010000170.1:0-28795 GCA_031425415.1 Chamaesiphon sp. VAR_61_metabat_425
ACCAGTCGTTCGATCCCTTGTTGCCGACAAGTTTGGGCAAAATCAATGATTTGTGAGTGTAACGGTTGCTCGGCTAGCTCCAATTGGGCGGTGGCAACTAAGTCGCCTGTTACTGATGACTGCAAGCATGAGAGCAGTTGCTGTGCTAATTGACTCACCGCAATCTGGGGACGAGGATCGCGGCTACCGTGGGAAACGAAGAGATAGGCTGAGGACAAAATTTAGGGGGTTTTGTAGGTGTAGAAACGATCGAGAATACCGATTGTTTCTACTTTGGCATTGAGATTTGCAGCGGGGATCGAGATATTCGATCGATAGATACTAAATAGTATAAAGTTTTGGCGGGTAGTAGCGGCAGCCAGTATGGGGCGAATTTGGGGCTTGATGGCTGCGATTGCTGCTCGGCAAGGATCTTGCAATACAGTACCAAATCCGGCGGGGACGCGATCGCATTGATTTGTGGCTAAATTTCCTAACTGCTCAACAGCATAAACTTCATAGTCGGCTCGATCGGGATTTGTCAGTGCCATGATCCCGCCTAATCCGCATACCGTGAAGATGCTAAGTAAGACTATTTGCCACCGTGCCATATCATAACCAACTCACACATCAGACAATTTTACTGTAGCACTAGCCAGATCTGAATAATTTATGTTATTATTGTTAATGCGAAACAACGCGCGGCGAGCGTGGCCAAGTGGTTAAGGCAGAGGTTTGTGGTACCTCCATTCGCGGGTTCAAGTCCCGTCGTTCGCCCTTTTAGTTTTCAGTTGAATCCCCCACCTACCAAGGATTGGGGGATTTGCTTTTGTCAGTCAAGCAAATGAATATGATAGATCTGACTAAATAAGTTACTGAGAATGAGAGAGTAAAATTGTTGACTATTACTTAATTATTTCTGTAGCGATAATATGTAGATCGATTTCTTTCGATCGAATTAGTCTGAGAACTTGTTCGGTAAATGAGCGTCCGAGGAGAATTTTCCACCATGATTGTTGACTTTCACCGATGACAATTTGGGTGATATGTTCCCGTTCGGCAGTTTCGGCGATCGATTGAGGAATTTGATTACTAACTACCCGAATAAATCTACCGCTAAACTCTCGACAGAGTTGTTCGCAGTTCTCTACATGTAGACTTTCTGACTTATTCAAAAACCGATCGGGATTAGCCACAAATAACACTGATAAAGGTGCATTCATATAATTTGCTAACCGTGCCCCCCGCCGGAGTAGACGGAGTGAATTAGGATAGGTAGAGATACACACCATAATTCGCTCTCTAATCGGGCAATATTGACCGCTGAGGGTGGAGTTTTCGCTATTTTGTTCTTCGACAGCATTGGCTAATTCTCGCAATGCTAGTTCGCGCAGAGCAATGAGATTACGTCGCTGGAAGAAGTTCTGAAGTGATTGTTGAATTTTTTCTGGCTTGTAAATTTTTCCGTCGATTAACCGTTCTTCTAAAGTTTCGGGAGTGACATCGACGAGAATTACTTGATCGGCTTCTTCTAGCAATCGATCGGGTATTCGCTCTCTAACAATCACTCCGGTAATTTTAGCTACAATATCATTTAAACTTTCTAGATGTTGAACATTGACAGTTGAATAAACATCGATACCCGCAGCGAGAATTATTTCGACATCTTGGTATCGCTTTTCTCTCGCCGAGCCAGGAATATTTGTATGTGCTAGTTCATCTACTAATACTAGTTGGGGTTGTCGATCGATAATACCCTGGACATCCATTTCTAAGAAGTTCCCATTAACTCGATCGTTCCCAATTCTGGACATAATTTCTAAGCCAACAGATTGCTCGGCTGTATCCTTACGCCCGTGGGTTTCTAGGACACCGATAACGACATCTATACCTGCTTGTTTGAGGGCTTTGGCTTCCTGGAGCATTTTATAGGTTTTACCCACTCCAGGTGCCATCCCAATAAATATTTTATGTTTACCTTTTTGGCGCATTTAATTAAGTGACAAGCAATAAGTAATAGGTAACAAGTTAGATTTAAGATGTAGGGTGGGCAATGCCCACCATCTATATTTCGGTGTAAAACTAAAATTATTTAGTCACTTTATCTAATGCTAAATTGAGATTTAAGACATTCACTCCAGGTTCGCCAAAGATTCCCAGGAATCGACCTTCGATCGATTGTGTCATAATAATCTCAACTTTATTTGTGTCTAAACCTCTGGCTTTAGCGACACGAGAAATTTGATTTTGAGCGGCTTCGATACTAATATGTGGATCTAAGCCAGAACCAGAGGTATAAACTAGATCATTAGTTGGTTTGATTCCGGCTGTTTTAAGTCGATCAATTTCAGTTCTAGTCCGTTTAGGTAAATCGGGATTACTCGCGGCTAAATTACTCGCCCCAGATACACCTGTTGGTGATGCTGTTTTATCGGTACTATAATTAATCGTACTCGGACGACTCCAGAAATATTTGTCGCTAGTAAATGGCTGTCCGATTAATGCCGAACCAATGGCGACAGACTGACTATTTTTGAGGATACTGCCATTAGCCTGAAAAGGTAAAACTACTTGTCCAATAACTAAAATAATTACGGGGTAAATAACCGCAACAATCAGCCAGAGTACGAGAGTCGATCGAATTGCCGTACCGATTTCTCTAACTTGATTCATCTTAGAATTTCTCCGGTTGAAATATGACTGCGAATAAATAAATCGATAAAGCTACTGTCACTATGCCCAATAATCCCAAAGCATGAGACTGTTCGCGAGAAATAGTCCCGCCAGTAGCAGCATAGACAACGGGAGCGAGAACTAAATTAATCGCCGAACTCCACAGGAGATAACGAGTTAATTTGCGATTATGGAACTTACTTGCGATCGACAATAAATCTTCAACAAATGTAAATGATTTCATTTTTAAAAACCTGGCTAAAATCCAATCAGACTAGTGGAGATGTTGGGTTTCATTCTTCAACCCAACCTACGTTATTAATTAAGCTAACCCCACGGCAGCAACACAAACATCAATAACCTTAATCGCCATAAACGGCGCAATCACACCACCCAAACCATAGATGAAAATATTCCGCTGTAACAACTGTTCCGCCGTCAGTGGTCGAAATTTCACCCCCTTCAAAGCCAACGGAATCAACGCCGGAATAATCAACGCATTGTAAATTAACGCTGATAGAATTGCCGATTGCGAACTTGCTAAACCCATCACATTTAAACTTCCAATTCCCACACCAGCAAAGATCGCTGGTAGAATTGCAAAATATTTAGCCACATCATTGGCGATCGAAAACGTCGTTAATGCGCCACGAGTAATTAATAATTGCTTGCCAATTGTGACGATATCAATTAACTTCGTCGGATCGGAATCTAGATCCACCATATTCGCCGCTTCCTTCGCCGCCTGTGTACCCGAATTCATCGCGACACCGACATTTGCTTGCGCTAGAGCCGGAGCATCATTAGTGCCATCCCCCGTCATCGCCACCAATTTACCCTGAGCTTGCTCGGCGCGAATTACTTCGATTTTATCTTCAGGAGTCGCCTCGGCGATAAAGTCATCTACCCCTGCTTCCGCCGCAATTACCGATGCAGTAATTTGATTATCCCCCGTCAACATTACCGTCCGAATCCCCATTTGCCGCATCTGATCGAAGCGTTCGCGAATTCCAGGTTTGATAATATCTTTGAGATAAATTACGCCATAAATATCATCCCCCTGACACACTGCCAGGGGTGTACCACCCAACCGCGATACCCGCTCGTAAGCGGCATCTAGATCTGGGGGAATTTGCCCGCCACGGGAGCGCACAAACCCCTTCACCGCATCAACAGCACCCTTGCGAATCTCGATCCCTTCGGCATCAGTACCGCTCATCCGCGTGCGTGCCGAAAATTCGATGCCAGTGGCGGTACTTCGATCGATCTGCTCGACTGCACCTAGTTTTTGGGCTAATAAAACGATCGATTTCCCCTCTGGAGTCTCATCAAAGACGCTGGAATTGAGGGCAATTTGGGCGGTATCCGTAACATTATGACTGCCGATCGGAATAAACTCCTCTGCTAAACGGTTCCCTAGCGTGATTGTTCCCGTTTTGTCTAAAACTAACGTGTTGATGTCGCCACAGGCTTCCACTGCCCTTCCAGAAGTGGCTATGACGTTAAATTGAGCCACCCGATCCATGCCAGCAATACCGATCGCGCTCAAGAGTCCGCCGATAGTCGTGGGAATCAGGGCGACAAGTAAGGCTACCAAAACGGCAATACTTACAGGCGATTTGGCATAATTAGCCACGGGGGAGAGCGTGGCAATTACAATCAGGAAAACCTGTGTCAACACAGCCAATAGCACCGTTAAGGCGATCTCATTCGGCGTTTTACTCCGATCTGCACCTTCTACCAGCGAGATCATGCGATCGATAAATCCCTTGCCTGGATCTGCTGTCACGCGGATCGATAATTCATCCGACAAAATTCGCGTTCCCCCCGTGACGGAGCTAGCGATATCCGTCCCTGGCTGCTTTAATACTGGCGCAGATTCACCAGTAATTGCCGATTCATCTACCGCCGCTTCCCCGCCGATCACTTCCCCATCGGCGGGAATCATGTCGCCAGCGATGACTTTGACGATATCTCCTTTCCGCAGCTCGGTAGAGCTGATTTCGACAATCGAACCATCGGCGGAAATTTTGCGCGCTGTCGTGTCGGATTTCGTCGCTCTCAAGGCATCCGCTTGAGCTTTGCCCCGTCCTTCGGCGAAGGCTTCGGCGAAGTTGGCAAATAACACAGTCGCGAATAAAATCGCACAAATTAAACCGTTGAAGAGGCGGAGATTGGTACCCGCGACGGTACCGAAAAGGTTGGGATCGATCGTCATCAGTGCGGTAACGATCGTGCCAATCCAGACGAGGAACATGACGGGGTTTTTAATCGCGATGCGGGGATCGAGTTTGACGAATGATTGTTTGATGGCGCGAGCATACATGCCTTTGGATTTGGCTTTGGGGGTGTGCTTGCGTTGGGATCTGGGGATTGATGTCATAGTGATTATAAATTATGAATTTTTTCAAACCGACTGTAGGGGCGGGTTTATGCTAGAAATCTTTGCTGTAATGATAACTGTGAACAAACCCGCCCAACCCCACCAGCATTTACAAATCGCTTGCTATAATTGTTGGGTGTCATTCTTCAACCCGACCTACAAATCTAATCGAGCTGTTTGACTGGTCAAATTTTTGCTGTAAAAAATTACAGCAAATCCGGTGAGATACATAAATAAACTATAAATAGCCGCAGGAATTGCCATTTCTGCATCCTTCAATATTCCGGCAGTAATAGCGATCGCTAAAGTCCCATTTTGAATGCCTACTTCGATCGCCACACAGATTTGTTGGGCAGTATTTAACCTGAGCATTTTACTAATCACAAATCCGGCTGTCATGCCCAGGATATTTAGGAGCATGACACCCATACCAGCTTGCATAATAAACTCAGGCAATCGACTCCATTCTTTGGCAACTAGGAGGATAACAATTACGACTAAAAAGCCAAACGCTAACTTATTAGTAACTTTCTCTAACCGTCGAGCGATTTCGGGGAATCGATGCTGAATCCACATCCCAATGGCGATCGGAATAACTGTAATTACAAAGATTTGCCCCATTGTCATCCCAATCGGCAAGGAAACTAGCGCACTCTTACCGAGCAAAGAATTCACCGCCAGACTAGCAAATAGAGGAATTGTAAAGATCGTAATTATACTGCTAAATACCGTTAGTGTGACCGCCAACGCCACATCTCCACCCGCTAAATAGGTAATCATATTTGATGATGGACCGCAGGGACAGAGAGCGAGAATAATTAATCCTACGGCGATTGCCGGTGGCATCGGGATGATTTTGACGATCGCTAAAGCAATAATTGGTAAGATAACAAGCTGACCGATTAATCCGATCGTTACCGCTTTCGGATATTTGAAAATGCGGAGAAAATCATCACTTTTGAGTGATAGTCCCAGCCCTAACATAATCGTTGCCAAGGCGATCGGTAAAATTAGTGTTGTAAGGATGCTTTCTTGCATATAGTTATAATTTTTCCCTGATAAACTAATTGACAAAAATGGTTTTCTGTGTTGTTCAGTTAATTAGTTTATCAGAGTTTACCTAACTGAAAAGCTTCGGCGATCGGTCCTAATGCCAAAATGGGGAAGAAGCTCAATGCCCCCAGCACCAGAATTACCCCCGCTGTCACGCTGGTAAATAACACCGTATCAGTGCGTAATGTGCCTGTAGTCATCGGTACGGGTTGCTTGCGAGACATCCCATCTGCCAATAGCAATAGGGCGAGAATCGGCACATATCGCCCGATGAGGATACTCACACTCGCGCTCAGATTCCACCACAATCCAGTCGCTGCTGGTGCCGAATCAGCTAATCCTTCTAAGCCAGAGCCGTTATTTGCTGAAGCGGAGGCGTACTCATATACGACTTGGGAGATGCCATGAAAACCTGCGTTACTAATCCCTGACAAGGTATCAGGAAAAGCTAGAGTAATCGCACTGGGAATCAATACGGCGATCGGATGCACTAATAAAACTACACTGGCTAAGATAATCTCTGGCTTCTCAATTTTGCGCCCCAAAAATTCGGGCGTGCGTCCGACCATTAAACCTGTCAAAAATACTGCTAAAATCAGATAAACAAATAAATAAGCTGTCCCTGTTCCTTGTCCGCCCCAGATAATCTGGAGAAACAGGTTAAAGAGCGTCACTAATCCACCTGCGGGCATGAAAGAATCGAGCATTCCATTCACCGCCCCGCACATCGTCCCAGTAGTGACAACGGCCCAGAGTGCAGTTTGCGCCCAACCAAACCGGACTTCTTTGCCTTCTAAGTTGGGTTGAGCAGAACCTAGTTGAGCATTAACGATCAAGTTACCATTATATTCACCGATTGCGGCAATCCCGATCGATAGAATAAAGATGGTGAATACCATCCCAAAAACTAACCAAGATTGGCGAGTGTTATTGGCAAAGATGCCATAAGTATGAATTAAAGCAGCCGGAATACTAATCATCGCAATTGTCGCAATCAGATTCGTAAATCCATTGGGATTTTCAAACGGATGAGCAGAATTTGCCCCAAAGAATCCCCCACCATTTTCACCTAGTTGTTTGATACTTTCTAAATGAGCGACTGGGCCAACAGCAATTATCTGAGTGGCTCCCTCTAAAGTAGTCACAGTCACAGGTGGAGACAGCGTTTCTGGCACTCCAGCAATTAGTAGTAACAGCGCAATGACGATCGACAAAGGTAGTAAGATTCTGGTAATCCCGCGCACTAAATCCACATATAAGTTACCTAAAGATCTACCAGTTAAACCCCTAATAAAAGCAATTCCGACAGCTAATCCAGTCGCCGCAGATGTAAACATCAAGAAGCCTAATCCTAATACTTGACTGGCATAACTAAAAGTAGTCTCGCCGGAATAGTGCTGTTGATCTGTATTCGTTAAAAATGAAATAGTTGTATGTAAAGCGGTATCCCAAGTCGGCGCATCAAGTTCTGTTGAATTGAAAGGTAATCCACCTTGAGTCATCAAGAGCATAAAGACAAAGACTGCCATCACGATATTACTGACAAAAATTGCCCTCGCATATTGCCAGCCAGTCATGACTTCGCGCTCGTCAATTTGACTGAGCCTGTAGATTCCTCGCTCCACTGGAGTACAGATCGGATCTAAAAAGTTGGATGCCGCAGGCTGAGATCGAAATACACCCGCCATATACTTACCTAAAATCGGTGTAATAATCCCGATTGGTAATAAAGTTAAAGCAATCTGAAACAGTCCTTGCCACATAAAGTTAGCTATGAATACCGGACAATTTCTATTATCGATCGCATGACTGCCAATGAATATCTAAACATCTGTTTATCTTTTACTACTTTTGTTTAGTCACAATCTAAACTCACCTAAACAAAGATAAATTTGTAGTATGGGCAATGCCAACCATTTATAATTTAGGCTAATCGATTTTCAATGAGCTATCGATCTTTCTCTGTCTGTACTCGTTCATTTGAAGCTGGATTGATTTTCGGACTATTTTTTGTTGTATTAACTTTAGATATTTCTACCCCAGTAGATTATCTAATTGGCTATCTTTATACCGCCCCAATCTTACTAACTAGCTTTAGATTTGATAGATCGGTAACGCTTTATACTACGGCAATCGCCGTAATTTTAATCCTAAGTAACCTCTGGATTCCTGGCGGTCAAGTCATTACTCTGGCGATGGTAGTCAATCGATCGATCGCCTCAGCCGCAATAATTGTCACAGGGTGGCTGAGCGAAAATAATCATAGCTATCGAGCAGCAATTGCCAGACAACAATCGCAATTAGATGTTCAACAGCAATTAGTCGGATTGCGCGAAGATTTTGCCTCAACTTTAACTCACGATCTTAAAACACCTTTACTCGGTGGTATTGCCGCTCTAGAAGCACTTCAGCACGAAAATTTCGGTACTGTAAATGAGATGCAAAAGCAAGTTTTAACGATGATGTCTCGCAGCCATCATACCAGTTTGCAATTAGTAGAAACCCTCTTAGATGTCTATCGAAATGACACCGAAGGTTTACATTTGTCCCTTGCTCCAGTCGATTTGACCGATCTAGCTGAAGAAGTTGTCACTCATCTGAGTCCCCTCGCCGCCGCCGATCGAATTTATCTCAGCCTGAATTATGGTGCCTCAGATTTTCGTCAATCTTTATGGGTAAATGGCGACAGATTTCAACTTCAGCGCGTCTTTACCAACCTGCTCAAAAATGCGATCGATCATTCCCGCCGTGGTGAACGAGTAGAGATTACTTTAGCATCTCACGCCCATCAACAAGTAGTCAAAATTCTTGATTCTGGCTCTGGTATCACCACCACAGAATTACCACATCTATTTCAACGCTTTTATCAAGGACATAGCGACAGACAAGCTAAAGGCACAGGCTTAGGACTCTATCTCTGTCGCCAGATTATCGAAGCCCATCAAGGTATAATTTGGGCAGAGAATCATTCTCCCTGCGGAGCAGTTTTTGGATTTAAGTTACCAACTTATCCCTACTTACCATCAGCTCGATCGTAAAATGTCTCCAATCTCACTCCGAATTTTGCTAGTTGAAGATGATGAACTCTTTCGTCTGGGGGTAAAGTTTCGACTACAACAGGAATCAGACATTGAGATTACAGCAGAAGCAGCAGACGGAGAAACCGCTGTCGAACTAGCCAATCGAAACACCTTCGATTTGGTCTTACTAGATATTGGTTTGCCAAGAATGAGCGGATTAGAAGCTTGTCGGCAAATCAAAGTGTCTCAGCCCCAGCTCCCCATCTTAGCGTTGACATCTCACTCGGAGCAATCTTTGATTACTAGACTGATTGAAGCTGGGGTTCAGGGTTATTGTCTCAAAGGGATTGACCCCCAAATGCTGATCCTTGCAGTGCGCTCGGTAACAGCCGGAGCTTCCTGGTGGGATCGGACTGCTACGGCTGAAATTTGTGCTAGTCTTGCCGAGCGAATATCTCAACAATCAATTTCGTTAACCAATCGCGAACGCGAAATCCTTACCCTAATTGTTGCCGGAAAGATCGATCGAGATATCGCTGACAGCCTCTATATTGCCCCTGCAACTGTCCGAGTTCACATTCATGCTATGTTACACAAATTGGGGGCACGCGATCGATCTCAAGCCATCCTGATTGCCCAGGTACAAGGATTACTCGATTGAGATGGAGTGAATCTCTGTGTTACGCCTGTTTCCGACTAACTTGCTTGAGCGCGCTACTCCACATCCCCATTACCTTCTCCAACCCAAACCTGTCGAGAACTTTGGGCGCGTAATGGGAGAAATATTGGCGTTTGACGGGATCGGACATCAATAAATCTAGTCCAGATGCCAGCGCGTCAATATTTTCTGGTACCACCAACATCCCATCAATACCATTGTGGATGATCTCACGGGGACCACTCAAACAGTCAGCCGCAATTACGGGCACACCGCAAGCCATCGCTTCACACAACGCAACAGGGAAGCCTTCAAATCGAGACGAGAGGGCAAATAGATCGGCTTTCCGCAGATAGGCATCGACATTCTTCACAGATCCGGGCATGTAAACCCGCTCTTCCAAACCTAGTTGGAATTGTAAATCTTCCAGTTCTGATCGCATTGCCCCTTCACCCAAAATTGTCAGAGTCCACTCTGGATGCCGCTCACAAACTTGAGCAAAGGATTGAATTAATAGATCGAAACCTTTTTGGGGGATCAGTGGGCCGATGGCAAGGAGATGTCGATCGTCAGTATACAGCCGCGACTCGATCGCTGGTGATTCTGGTACTGCGACTGGATTGGGCAGCACATAAGTATTGTAGCCCTCACTCGCCGGGAAAAAAGACAAGGCATTATGGGTCTGAAGCGTAACCATACTGGCACGGCGGTAATACCGTTTTTGGAGAAATTCCTCGAACTTAGTCAGCTCCCCAAAAGCTGGATAAACGTGTTCGCTAACGATCGTCGGTACCTTGAGTCCGCGACAGGCGAGCAGTGTCAAAATATTCGTCCGATTGACAAAGCTAATTACTACATTAGGTCTACTATCGACGATCGCTTTTTTGAGGGTGCGAATCCGCCCCAGATTGCCTGGTAGTGAGAACAGCGAATCGATCGGTTTCTCCCCAATCCCCAAGAAATGATGCTTGATGCGTCGATCGAGATCGTAAAATGTTGGTTCGTCACCATCATCGAAGGTAAGTAATGTAATTTTCCAACCACGAGCTGCCCAGTAGTTGGCAACAATGGACATGACTCGTTCTGCACCACCAGCCCGAAGCGAAGAACTAATCAGTGTAAGTTTCATTAGACCTCAAAATATATACTAACGACGGGGGATAAAAAAACCTGTAGTAGCTTCACCAGCTTGCCGATCGAGGCAGTTAAACTTGAAGGGCTAGCCCCATTGTGACTTAAGTGGAAAAGATCGCTGTGCCCCCTCATCAGCTATTATTCCCTGCCTATTAGCTAGAATAAAGTACGAATCTCGAAAAGTTAAAGAGCAATTTGACGCATTTATAGTCGATATCTCTCACAGAAATTAAGTAGCTTGCGCCCAATCGATTCTCCCGCGAAGAGGCTACGCTGACGGCAAAATATCCGACAATCCACTGAATATCTGGCTGTCGATCGAGACTGGAAACCCTTGGCAAGACAGAATTTTCTGGAGTCACAGTAAGGTGATATCTTGAAGGGATGTCCGAACCTGATTCCGGCGCACACTGAGTAAATTTGCAAGATTATGAGCGAAACAACTGGTCGAATTCTCGATGGCAAAGCTTTAGCCCAAAAAATGCAGAATGAACTGCACCAGAAAATCAGTAAATTGCAGCCACAAATCGGTCGCCCACCTGGATTGGCAGTCTTGATGGTCGGTGATAATCCAGCTAGTGCGGCTTATGTCGGCGGCAAGGAAAAAGCCTGTCTCAAAGTGGGAATTAATTCTTTCGGACAGCATTTTCCGGCGGACGTGAGTCAAGCAAAACTGACTCAGACAATCCATGAATTAAATGCTGACGATCGCGTGGATGGGATCTTGGTTCAATTACCCCTACCTGATGGCTTTGACTCGGTTGCACTCCTGCACGAAATCGCTCCCCACAAGGATGCAGATGGACTCCACGCCCTCAATTTGGGGCATCTGGTTAGGGGTGAGCCGGGACTGCGGAGTTGCACTCCAGGCGGCGTAATGCGGCTGCTAGAGGAATATCAGCTAGATGTTCGAGGTAAACATGCGGTGGTCGTCGGTCGAAGTATTTTAGTCGGGAAGCCGCTCGCGTTGATGTTATTAGAAGCTGATGCTACCGTCACGATCGCCCATTCTCGCACGCCGAATCTGGCGGCGGTGTGTCGCGATGCCGATATTTTGGTGGCGGCTGTCGGTAGAACTCAGATGATTACGGCGGATATGGTCAAGCCTGGTGCGATCGTCATTGATGTGGGGATCAATCGACTTAACGATCCCGTCACGGGTAAATCTCGGTTGGTTGGCGATGTGGACTTCGATCGAGTTAAAGATGTTGCGAGTTGGATTACACCCGTTCCGGGCGGTGTTGGGGCGATGACGGTGACGATGCTCTTAGAAAACACTGTCTGGAGTTATGCCCAAAAAATTTAGGCATAGCGATCGATCTCTAGTACTAGACGGTGCAAGTTAGGGTACCAACTCCCATTGGATCTAAAATTAAGTTAAGTCTCAATCTCGGATTAGAGGAATTTATCGATGGTAATTGCCGCCCCAGAGCTAAAAACTGAGTTGCAACCTTTCGGGGAGCAGCGCGTCGTGCTGCGGGGTTTATCTTGGGATGCTTATCTTCAAATTCTCGATGCCCTACCCCAATCTCGCGGTGCTCGACTAACCTATGATGATGGAATGTTGGAAATTACCGTGCCTTTAGAATTACATGAATTTTCAGGTCGTTTAATCGAACGTTTTATTGTTACTTTGATTGAAGTGATGGGTTTGCGAATCAAGACGATGGGTTCGACAACTATGAACTACCCAAATCTCAAAAAAGGTGCAGAACCCGACAATGCTTATTACCTTCAAAATCAACCTTTAGTCAAAGGGCGTGATGTCGATTTTAGCCAAGATCCGCCGCCAGATTTGGTAGTTGAGATTGATATTACTCACACCGATATTGCCAAAAATCAGTTTTATGCCAGCCTTGGCGTGCCAGAATTTTGGCGGTTTAATGGTAAATTGTGGCGAATTTATCAGCTTCAAGAGCAAGTGTATGTGGAGGTTGAAGTTAGTCCCACGTTTCCCCAGGTGCCCAAGGTGCGATTATACGAGTTT
The DNA here is from genome assembly GCA_031425415.1 of Chamaesiphon sp. VAR_61_metabat_425. Taxonomy (GTDB): domain Bacteria; phylum Cyanobacteriota; class Cyanobacteriia; order Cyanobacteriales; family Chamaesiphonaceae; genus Chamaesiphon. Next base: position 12,888 of record JANPJH010000170.1, read on the forward strand.
TTAGAGCAAGCAAAAGAAGACGAAATTGAGGCAGTTAGATCGCTTAGATCTTGGTGGCAAGCGCAAATAGGATAGGGATTAATCATCCACTGTTCCCTAAAACTTAAACCCAACTTGACCATTGACCCCACGAATCGAGTGATAACCAACGCCGAAAAATGTATTCCCTGGGGGCTGAAAATGGACACCACCAGAATAAGCCACCCCTCTATCGCCATAAACGCCCAATCCAGCATAGGGAGAGACAAAGGGAAAACTAAAAAACTTGAGCGCGTCAACGCCAGTTACACTGTTGGGACCAGTCGCAATTTCGGCACCAAAATCGAAGAATTTTACTCCCGCACCATAAGTGAAGGTTCCATCTTTACTACCTACCGTTACCCATGGTTCGGGGACGATTTGGGCAGAAGCCGGGGTAACTTGGATGAGGCTGGCTAAAGCGAGTATCGCAGAGATCGACCCACAGATTGATTTGAATTGCATGAGAACGCTCCTTAGATACAGCAGAATAATGGTGAACACAGATAGGCAGCTTCTTAACACTGCGGCATTGTTGCACTCACGTTTCTAGTGACGATGGATACCGGAGATTGTTTCAGACAGGATGTTTTTAATCCCAGGGGACTTGGGTTCTGGGAGAAGGAAATGGTATCCTGATTTCCTCCGCCTAGTATTTGCCATTAATTTAGATCGGAATTTATGCGAATTATTACAGACTTTGATGGTCCCATCATGGATTTAGCCGATCGATACTATCATGTTTATCAGTTATGTTTGGCACGATTTAAGTCACCGGATCGATCGATTAAAATCCTCTCTAAGGCCGAGTTTTGGGCCTACAAACGCGCTCAAATTCCCGAACAGCAGATTGGAATCGAGTCGGGCTTGACCGCGCCTCAAGCGGAAATATTCAAGCAACTACGAGATCGCCATGCTCACCGGTTGGAATACTTACATCTTGATCGAGTAGTACCAGGCGCAATATCTGCATTAGCCCAAATTCAAGCAGCCGGGATCGAGCTACTCGTCATGACGCTCCGGCGGACGAGTGAATTGAATGCAGCATTTACCCAGTACGATTTAGCTCGGTTTTTTCCAACCCATTGCCGTTACCATCTACCTGACGATTATCGTAAACAGGGGGATATCCCTGCTAAAACTCAGCTCATGGCTCAAGCATTAGCTGATTTAGGCAGCAAGCCAGACACCTGGATGATCGGCGATACCGAAGCTGATATCCTCGCTGCTCAAGCCCACCAAATTAAATCTATTGGTGTATTGTCAGGAATTAGAAATCACGAACAACTAGCCCGACATCAACCCGATCGGATTGTTAGTAGTCTGGCTGAAGCCGTAGAATCAATCTTTGCCGCTAGCACTGTGAGTGCAAAAACCGATCGACAATAACTAATTGATAACTTCGAGGTGTTACTTCGAGAAACTACTGACAGTCCATAGCGATAAGAACGTCAACAAGCTGGCAAAAACCTCACCAGGGATGCCAATTTGACCCACTGGTAATTGAAAATAGTTCACCAGAACACTAGCTGTTGCCGTACCGACAACTAAAGCAATTAAACTGCCTAATAGGGCACGTTTAAATCGGCGTTGTTTTTGATTGATAAAATACAGGCTAAAACCAGTTCCCAGTGCCATTAGAGTGGGTAATCCCGTACTGGCGATCGCCGGGATTAATGCAGCTCCTCCAAGGACAGTGTAAACACCAGATGTGGTCAAAATTTCAGCTTGACTGGGACGCTCGAAAGTATCCCCCAGCCAACTGGGCGAATTATTGGCAAGAGTAGAAGCTTTGGGTTTAGGCGCGACAGCAGTCGGGAGCTTTTCGGGAAACCGAATACCTTCAGGCACCTTAATTTTACCTTGTTGGCGGAGCTTGAGCCGTTCCATCAAGATCGCATCATAGGCCGATTCCATGTTCTCTTGTGACTGTCGATCGTTGCTAAATTTGGCTATTGCCCGCTGTTTAGCTGCCTGAATCTCCTCAAAGGAAGCATCTTCTGCTACCCCTAGCTGCTCATAAGGACTCTGCTGACTCATTCACAACCTCCGATCGATGGTCTCCACCTACTACTTATTACTCTAGACTGCTTTGGGTTTATCCGCCACTTTTGTTAAGAAAGTAGTTGTGAGCCACCAGCCACCAATTTAGAAATCACCTTTAACTTGTAATCCGACAACGGTATTCCCTTGGCTATCTTGGCGAATCAGCGGGAATAGCAGCAACCCACGTTTTTGATTGAGTTCGATTTCACCCACTAAGTAGCCTAAACCCGCCCCAACTAATACATCAGAGAAGCGATGACGATTGAGATCTAGCCGAGAGTAACCAATGAGGGCAGCACCACCGTACCAAAGAATTGCATAGTCGGGATGATAATGACTTTGGACGCGAGCGACGGCGAAAGCTGTCGTCGCATGGCAACTGGGGAAACTGTCGAGTTCCCGTTCGTTATCAGGGCGAGGAGATGTAATCACTGATTTGAGTCCGTAGCATAGAGCGGCACTTGTCGCCACCGCATCGACTACCCGCAGTGAGCGTTGCCCACCATCCGCGCCATCTGTCAAGAGCGGCAATAATGCCCCCCCACCAATAAACAGAGCCGTGCCAGGACCGGAGACAAAATCAGAGAACCCTTTGTTATTCGCTGTTTGAGCTTGAACCTTGGGTACACATGTGAGTCCGCTAAGGACAAGAATGGTCGCGATCGATCGATGTTTCCAGAACATGGGCACTCTTTTCAGTTATCAGTGGTCAGTTACCAGTAGTTACTTTAGTCTTAGTAATTTTCGGTTTGAGCTGCTGTGCTCACAAAGGAGAAGTTCTTCGCCTCGATCGACATCAAACTTTTCAGCATTCTCGATCGCAGTACTGTTGACTATTCGTTGGGGCAAGTATATCATGCCGATGGTCGTGGTATTAACGGCTAAATTCGACTGATAAAAATTCAGTTACGATAAGATCGTTGAAAGTTTAGACTCCTTCTGCTCCAGCACAGCGGCTTGTTCAATCGCGATCGATTACTACGATCCCCATAGATAGTGCGTGCAGATTTTAACTACTATTAACTAAAATCAATGGTTAAATATTGCTTACCTGGATTGAATATTTTGGCAACGATCGCCATTGCATGTACGCCGATTGTGGCAGTAGCAGCACCCAATCCGACCCAGATTGCCACCGAGGATCGCCAAAGTCTCGATCGCCTGAATATCTCATTGCAACAAAATCCCCAGGATCTCGATGCCTACGTGCAGCGGGGATTACTGCACGCCAAACTCAATCAAAATTTAGCGGCGATTGATGACTACACAGCCATAATTCGACTCGACTCAACTCATGTCCTTGCCTACAATAATCGCGCAGTAGCCAAGCTCAATCTTAAAGACTATTGGGGTGCTTATCTCGATTATTCTCAGGTCATTCGCATCAGTCCAGATCGGGCGATTACCCATAATAATCGGGCAATTGTCCGTCAACGTTTAGGTGACTGTAAGGGGGCAATTGCCGACCTCCGAATTGCCGCCGAATTATTTCGCCAGCAAGGCGACCAATCTAATTATCAGCGAACTTTAGCTAACTTAAAATATTTCCAACGAGCTAAGAGTTAAAAATGATTACAATGGCAGAGCTACCGCTGGTTAGTTGTAATTAATAATTGCTAAAGGTGGTATGCTAGAAACTAGCCGGAGGAAAAATATCTAAATTGATATTTTTCTAATTCCATCTTGTTAACTAATATGTCTCAGTTGACTTATTTACTTGCGGCAACAATCGGAGTAGTTTCGATCGGTCTCACCCCGCAACTCAGTGTTGGAATGTCAGTGGCAGAAGTCGCCAAGATTGCCAAGGGTGCGACAGTAACGATCGACAGTGAGGCATCCCACGGATCGGGGATAATTATTCAACAGCAGGGTAATGAATATCTCGTGCTGACAGCAGCCCATGTGGTGAGAGGCAATCGGAACTATGAAGTTATGACGGCTGACGATCGCCGTTACCAGCTCCAGCCAACGGCGATTCAACTCATCGCTGGGGTAGATTTGGCAGTCGTCAAATTTACTAGCGACAGACGTTATCAAGTGCCAAAATTAGGTAATGCCGATAATTCGACCGAGGGAACGCCCATCTATGTGTCGGGTTTCCCGATGGGGACAGAGACGATCGATCGATTGGTATTTACTTTTACCGACGGCAAAGTGACGGCTAATAGTAGTAAACCACTAAAGGATGGCTACTCGATTATTTATAGTAATAATACCTTGCCCGGTATGAGTGGAGGCGGGGTATTTAATGATGATGGAGAACTGGTTGCCATTCATGGCAAAGGGGACGTAGATACCAAAATTAATACCTCGGAAATCAATCCGAATATTCGGATTAAAACTGGATTTAATTTAGGGATTCCGATTAATACTTTTCGGAACGTAGCGAGACGGATGGGGGTTAATATTGGTGGTGCAGTGGCAATTTCTAAGCCATCTCAATCTAAGCCAGATGATTTTGTGTTGGCGGGATTCGATCGAGTATCTAAACGCGATTTAGCTGGTTCGATTGTCGAATTTAGTAAAGCGATCGATCTCAATCCCAAGCTAGTTGCCGCTAGATTTTGGCGCGGATCTTGTCGGTTATTAATGGGGGATGCTAAGGGGGCGATTGTCGATTACAATACAGCGATCGGTCTCAATCCAAAGAAGGTAGAATCATATATTTATCGGGGTTCTGCCTACGCGAAATTAGGTGAGCGAGCGAAAGCAATCGCCGACCTCGATCGAGCAGTCAGTCTCGCCCCCAAATCCGATCTAACTTATAGTAATCGAGGTGGTTTAAAGTTTCAATTAAATGACTTTATGGGCGCAATTGCTGACTACAACACTGCACTGAAACTTAATCCAAATCTGACGGCTACCTTCCTAGTCGATCGCGGTGTGGCAAAATTCCAATTAGGCGATCGATCGGGTGCGGTTGCTGACTACAATAGGGCGATTAGTCTCGATCGATCTGCCCCTCAAGCTTATTACCACCGAGGCTTGCTCAAAGTAGAGTTAGGTGACAAACCAGCCGGGATCGTCGATCTTCGTACTGCGGCTAAGTTGTATTTAGCTCTCAAGGACAACCAGAACTATCAACTGACTCTAGCTAAGATTGCCCAGTTACAACGGGGTTAGAGTTGGTTAAATTTCTCGATGATTCCAACCCACGTAAAAATCCTCCCTGTCGCCTGGAATAGGTATCGACGGGGAGGATGAGGTTTGCCAATTTTCAAGGGAACTGAGCGAGGTTTTCACGAGGAGCAGCAATATTTTTCCGCTCTCCCTCCATTTTGATTGCTTCGTAGTTATCCAAACTGACCACTCATCGGAGTTTTGATCGTTGGCTGATAATTTGATGATTCATGGTCAATAGTTATCTGGGCTGGCTTACAGCGTTTAATGGCTACCTTAATTCCTTGAGCAGATTCGCTCTCCAAGTCCTCGACATAACCAGCTTTAGCGGCATCAGCCTCCACTGCGGTTGCGAAGGGTCCAAAATAATAGGTACAGTGAGGTAGATCTGTGGTAACTTCGACCCACCAAGCTTGGCCAACGAGATGGAGCGCACTGCTCCAGATATCTTGAATATTCATTGGTTTAGATTCCGCTGATTATAAGAGGTTGATAACTAATTGACTTGGAGACGTGATAGGTCCGAATCTTAAATAATCCCAAAATACCGCCTTATCGCTCAGACAGCCGTAACATATTTGACAGACGCTGGCGAGATATTTCGTATAAACACATAGCTGCTGCATTCGCCGCATTCAAGCTGGGGGTTTTGCCACTCAGCGGAATTGAGACTAAATGATCGCAACCTTTCTGAGTGAGTAAACTCAGTCCTTCGCCCTCAGAGCCAACCACGAGGACAACTGGTTCGCGATCGGTAAACTTGACATCATAGATTGGCTGCTCTGCTTCAGCAGTAGTGCCATAAATCCAGAATCCGGCATCTTTGAGTTGCGTGAGGGCGCGGCTGAGATTGACCACGCGAGCGACAGGTAGGTGCTCTAATGCGCCAGCAGCTACTTTCAAGACGGTAGAGGTGATCCCGACGGCTCGACGCTGGGGGATGACCACACCCTGAACACCCAAGGCTTCAGCCGTCCGGACGATCGAACCAAGATTTTGCGGGTCGGTAATTCCATCCAACACCACAATCACTGGATGTTCAGCCGCCGCTTTGGCGCGGACAATCATTTCTTCTAGCTCGATGTAGTCATGGGGGGCGACTTGAGCAACGATCCCTTGATGATTGCCACCATTGGCTAAATATCCCAATCGTTGAGCATCAACTTCATCGACGACTGTGCCATTGGCTTTGGCTTGGGCGATGAGGGTGAAAAATGCAGGGTGGTGGCGGAGTTTAGAGAGGACCCAAATCCGATTAATTTGGCGTTCGTTTTCGATCGCGGTGAAGACCGAATGCTTACCATACAAATAGTCGATTACTTCTTCTTCGGCAACTTCTGGCTCGGGCCGATCTTGCCAGCCGCCGCGATTATGCCGATCGCTAGGTGGACGTTCCCGCCACTGCTTAGTACTGGAACGATCTTCCGAGCGACGATCCCCAAAGCTTGCAGATCGATCGTCGCGATTGAAACTAGGTCTGTCGCCACGGGCTGGGGGGCGATCCCGATCTGGACGGTAACTGCTGCCACGACTATCCCCGGCCCCATCGTCTCTACGGGGCTTATAACCCTCTGTCCGAGGCGAAAAATCTTTGGGTTTACCGGGGCGGGGTACACCCCAATCAGGCTTGTCTAACCGAGGTTTAGCACCTCGACTGTCGATACTTGGTTTTGGTCTGTCGAAACTCGATCCGCCTTCTCCAGTCCGAGGGCGGTAACTGCGATCGCGATCAAAATTTCTAGCACCGTCAGTATTCCTCGGACGACGACTGCGATCTCCACTACTCTCGCTACTGCTCGTCCGGCGATCTTCACGATCCCGACTACCATAATTGAAGTCGGCACCTTCGCTACTGCGGGGTGCATCACCCCTACGTTGAGGCTTGTCTGAGCCACTAGATCTGTTGTCTTGACTGCGGCTGGGGCGAAAATCGCGTTCCCCAGTACCCGAAACATCTCGATTTCCCTGGCGTGGGGAAGGTTTACCACCATCAGAACGACGAGGTTTAAATGCCATATATGTTAGCTAAAATTATGGGGCTGGAGTCGAATCAAATTGGAGCAGGGCGAGTAACTCCGCGAGCCGTTGGGGGTTAGTAATGTAAAGATAACCGATTAAAGTCTCAAAACTGGTAGCTTGCTGATAAACTTCGGGATCGAGGCGACGCGGACGACCATTCGCCGCATTTCGCCCTCGCCGTGATACATCCAATTCAGCGGATGTGAGATAAGGTGAAAGTAGTTGCAAATGGTGAGATTGCGCTTCGGCTCGCACTTGAGCGACAACTTGTTGATGATAAACATGCGATCGCTTGGGCGGCATCAAAAATCTACTGCGGACATATAGTTCGTAGACAGCATCTCCCAAGTACGCCAGGGCTGCTGGTGACAGTTGTGGCACTTGGTTGGGGTGGATGGCTAAAAAATTGAGCTGTTGCCAGCTTGGTGGTAGCTCAGATTCACCCACGGCGATCGATTATAACTAGAGAAATTTTGAGTCAGTTTTCCGATCTTATCAATATTTATTTAGAACTGGGGAAAATCCATATATTTCGACATTAAAGGATTCGAGGGGTGGATGGAGATCGAAAATTATTCTGACTATGCCCCATCCTCTATCCCCCAAACATCTATGCTGTCTCAATTTTTGCCAAAGCTGCATCGACAGATGTTTGCAGTGACAGAAACTTCTCCAAACGCACGAGTTTGACCGTTTGTGTCACCCGTGCGTTTGTGACGATTTGAACTGTCCCTTCGACCGTCTGAGCTTTTTTGACTAGTTGCACTAGTGCGCCTAATCCGGAACTATCGACGAAATCGATTTTGGATAAATCTAGAATCAGATTGCCAGGGCCTTCATCAACACATTTATCCATTACCTTTCTAAATGTCGGCTCGGAAAATGCGTCTAATAGACCAGTCAGCCGGAATAATTGATAGTTATCTCTAACTTCACGAGTGCCCCGGAGACTCACGGTTAGGGTTAGTGTTTCAGCGATAATAGCCTCCTTAAACTTTACTAAAATAAATTATTTATTGGTGTTCGATTTGTCCAAGAATATTCTGTATCTATTACAAATTACGAACGTTTTGTCAACCTTCGGCGGTAGTGAGAACCGCCCATCTCTGTGCCTACTGTCTAACTGCGCGCATCTGCTCGACAAACTTAGCAAACAGATAATCGGCATCATGAGGGCCAGGACTGGCTTCTGGATGGTATTGCACCGAGAAACAGGGGAGAGTTTTGTGTCGCAATCCAGCAATCGTCCGATCGTTTAAATTGAGATGAGTAATCTCCACATCTGCACCCAGAGACTCCTCCGTGAGGGCAAACCCATGATTTTGGCTGGTGATTTCGACAGTCTGAGTCAATCCGGCTGGTTGATTGAGACCGCGATGACCGAATTTGAGTTTAAAGGTTTCCGCACCCAGGGATAAACCCAAAATCTGATGACCCATACAAATGCCAAAAATCGGCTTTTTCGCTGCCAATAACTCTTTGGTCGTCGCAATTCCTTCCGTCACTGCGGCGGGGTCGCCAGGGCCATTTGAGAGAAAGATCCCATCCGGATTGTACTTGAGGATTTCTGCGGCTGAGGTGTCCGCAGGGACGACGATCACCCGACAACCGTGGCTAGCCAGACGACGGAGGATGTTCCGCTTGACCCCAAAATCTAGAGCAACGACAGTAAATGTGTCGTTGTCACTCACGTTGGATGAAGGATTAAATTCCCACATCGGTTCGCTTGGTGCCGACCATTCATATACTTCCGGAGTCGTAACGCGGTTGACGAGGTTTAATCCGGTCATACTGGGAGCGGAACGAACCAGATTGAGTAGTTCAACCGGGTCGAGGATTTCAGTGGAAATCGCGCCATTCATGGCTCCAGCCGAACGTAATCTCCGCGTCAGGGCACGAGTATCGATCCCGTAAATACCCGGAACATTGTGGTGTTGGAGATACTTGGGTAAGGAAGCTGTCGATCGCCAGTTACTCGGACGATAGCAAACATTTCGGGCGATCGCACCCTTCACATGGGGGAGTCGAGATTCCTCATCATCGGGGTTGACACCGGTGTTGCCCAGTTCCGGATAGGTGAAGGCAACAATTTGACCGCTGTAGCTGGGATCGGTGAGTACTTCCTGATAACCAGTCATCCCAGTATTGAATACTACCTCCCCAATCGTCGTACCCATCGCCCCAAACGACCAACCGGGATAGGCGGTACCATCTGCTAAAACTAGTAGTGCTGGCAAGACCGCAGAAACGGACATAAAATTTTAAAAGGGATTGTTATGGCAGAGCGATAATATCATACTTTGTTCGTATTAGGGCGATCCGATCGAACCCAATCGATCGGCAGAAAGGATAAAATAACAGTCAGACTAACTAGGCAAAAGCCATGATTGCTCAACTCGGCACAGCCAGAACCATCTATGAATTTACTGTTACTTGGGAACCTTTACCCAAGGATTTTCAATTAGAGGACAATCCGGTGGAGAATGATGGACAGCCGCTGTTAGCTGGGGCGTTGCGTGAAAGCTTGGAACTCAGTGGATTGATTCAACCGCAAATGCTGATCGTTTCCAATTTTGGACTATGCGCGACGGTAAACGAACAAATTGTAGTCAAAGCCCCCGATTGGTTGTATGTCGCTGCGGTGAACCCAATCGAATCCACTCGCAGAAGCTATACACCCTACGCTGAGGGCGATGTGCCGATCGTTGTCATGGAATTCCTCTCCGATGTTGATGGCAGCGAATATTCGTTCAAGCGCACCTTTCCCCCTGGTAAATGGTTTTTTTACGAGCAAATCCTCCAAGTCCCGATCTATGTCATTTTCGAGCCATATAGCGGTTTATTAGAATTTTATCAACTTCAAAACAATCGCTACGAATTAGTGCTACCCGATCCCGATGGACGACACTGGATTGCCGAAATGAATTTATTTCTGGGTACATGGCGGGGTAGTAAAGAGGGTAGATCTGGCTATTGGCTGCGCTGGTGGGATGAATCGGGGGCTATGCTCCCGTGGGCTGTGGAGCAGATTGATTTAGAGCGTCAACGCACCGAACAAGAACGTCAACGGGCTGAACAAGAACGTCAGCAAAAAGAACGATTGATGAATTATTTGCGATCGCAAGGCATCGACCCAGATAATTTACCATCTAATTGATGATTAAAATAAGTCTATTCGCTAAACCGTCGATTCTCTTTCTGCTAAAGCAGACGCTCCGCGTTGACGTAGCCTACGCTTTGCGCTTACAGAAAAGCTATGTCAACGAATCTCGGAGCGAAATAATGTTTTTTCTGGCTCTTGCCTGAACTACACAAAGTTGGCAGGTTGCTAATATCATTGCTCCCACCTGTAGCGAGGGGAATAATATCATCGATCGATAATTTAGCAGTTTGCTCACAACCTTTGAATGTGTTGTTTTAACTCATCACCAACATTTTTTAGTTCTCTACTCAGCATATTACAATGTTGTGGGTGGTGCGATCGCTAGCCCCCACTTACCATCTGGTGAGAGGGTTGCGTTATTAAGTCGAGGCTTACAGTTTCCCGAAACCTTGCGTTAAACTGGTGAATCGTAAGATATGTCGATCGAATCCCCACATAATTCCTACTTCTAGAGCACTTACACCCCCATGACTAACGTTCCTGTTTCGCGAATTCGTAACTTTTCGATTATTGCTCACATCGATCACGGTAAATCTACCCTGGCCGATCGATTGTTGCAGGATACAGGTACAGTCAGCAATCGAGAGATGAAGGAGCAGTTTCTCGACAATATGGACTTGGAGCGGGAACGGGGGATTACGATTAAACTCCAAGCGGCGCGGATGAACTACACCGCCCTAGATGGTCAGGAATATGTGCTCAATTTGATTGATACTCCCGGACATGTAGACTTCTCCTATGAGGTGTCAAGGAGCTTACTCGCCTGTGAGGGAGCATTATTAGTTGTCGATGCCTCCCAAGGGGTAGAAGCGCAAACCTTAGCGAATGTCTATCTGGCATTAGAAAGTAACTTAGAGATTATTCCCGTCCTCAATAAAATCGACTTACCAGGAGCCGAACCGGAGCGGGTGAGAGCAGAAATCGAAGAAATTATCGGGTTAGATTGTAGTGGGGCGATTTTAACTTCGGCGAAGCAGGGGATTGGCATTCAAGAGATTTTAGAATCAGTAGTGCTGCTGGTGCCACCACCTAGAGATACGATTAACGAACCATTACGCGCCTTGATTTTCGATAGTTATTACGATAGTTATCGTGGGGTAATTGTCTACTTCCGCGTCATGGATGGCAGTGTCAGCCGAGGTGATAAAGTCCGATTGATGGCGAGTGGCAAGGAATACGTCATCGACGAACTCGGTATTCTCTCACCCACCCAAATCGAAGTAGACGAACTCCACGCAGGAGAAGTTGGGTATTTTGCGGCATCGATTAAAGCAGTGGGAGATGCACGAGTAGGCGATACGATTACCCTCGTTAATAATCCCGCACCCAAGCCCTTGGATGGTTACGCCGAAGCAAAACCGATGGTATTTTGCGGGTTATTCCCAACGGATGCGGATCAATATCCAGAATTGCGCGAAGCCTTGGATAAATTGCGCCTGAATGATGCGGCATTAAATTATGAACCGGAGACTTCGAGCGCAATGGGGTTTGGATTCCGGTGTGGATTTTTGGGACTACTCCACATGGAAATTGTCCAAGAAAGATTGGAACGGGAATATAATTTAGACTTAATTACAACTGCACCTTCGGTAGTTTATCGCGTGACTGATAATCATGGTGTGGAAACTTATATCGATAATCCGAGTACGCTACCCGATCCCAATCACCGTCAAAAGATCGAGGAACCTTACGTCAAATTGGAGATGATTACGCCTGAAGAATACGTCGGGACATTGATGGAATTGTGTCAGAACAGGCGTGGTGAATTCAAGGATATGAAATATCTCACCAAGGGGCGGACAACGGTTATTTATGAGATGCCATTGGCAGAAGTGGTGACAGATTTCTTCGATCGCATGAAGTCAAATACACGCGGTTATGCGAGTATGGAGTATCAACCGATCGGTTATCGGGAAAATAACCTTGTCAAACTCGATCTAATGATCAATGGCGATCCTGTCGATGCCCTTGCAATGATTGTCCACCGCGATAAGGCATATAATGTCGGTCGGGCAATGACCGAAAAGTTGAAGGAATTAATTCCTCGCCACCAATTTAAGGTACCAATTCAAGCCGCGATCGGGAGTAAAATTATTGCCAGCGAAAACATTCCTGCATTGCGGAAAGATGTCCTTGCTAAGTGCTATGGTGGCGACATTTCACGGAAGAAGAAACTGCTGCAAAAGCAAGCCAAAGGTAAAAAGCGAATGAAGTCTGTCGGAACTGTAGATGTACCTCAAGAGGCATTTATGGCAGTATTAAAGCTGAATAAGGACAGTTAAAAGATAGTTGGTGGGTAGATTGGATCGAGATTCTAGATCTAAACTAGGAATAAGTGACTGGAACTCGATCGTGCCTAATTTTATGCAAGGCTTGGAGGTTTTATGACCCTAATTGAATCTAGAGAGTTAGAACCGCTATTTCTAAACATCCGAACAACTCAATTACACGTCACTCCTGAGCAGTTCGAGCAGTTATGTCAGGCAAATCCAGATTTACGTTTAGAGTTAACTTCATCGGGAGAATTGATCGTTATGCCACCAACTTTTGCTAGTAGTGGTGGCAGAAATTTTAGCTTAATCGGTCAATTTGCTGCTTGGGTTGAGAAAACTAAGTTAGGTAGTGGCTTTGATTCTTCAACTGGTTATAACTTTTTAGCAATTGGCGGTGGTAGACCTTTGCCTGATGTTTCTTGGATTCAAAATAGCCGGTTAGTAGGAGTAGATCTAGAGCAATATCTACCCATAGTTCCAGATTTTGTGATTGAATTGCGAGCGTCTACAGATAGGCTGAGTACATTACAAACTAAGATGCTAGAGTATCAAAGTTTGGGTGTGAGATTGGGGTGGTTAATTAATCCCCAAGATCGGCAAGTAGAAATTTATCGGTTGGGTAAGGAAGTAGAAATACTAGAATCACCAACAGAAATTAGTGGTGAGGATGTGTTACCTAATTTTGTGCTGAATTTAGCAAGTATTTGGTAATAGTTAGTCGTTAGCGCGATCGAATAGATACGTTGATACGGATCTGAATACTGTTCGCGAAGAGGTGCCAAAATGGGCGGGGTGGGTAAATCCCCGCCATCGCCCAACTCTAAACGCTGGCAGTAATCCGACTAGCAGCTAAAGCTTCAACTAAACTGCGAACCGCCGCAATCATCGCAATCTCATCATTGAGTTTATTAATTGCCGAACCTACTCCAATTCCCGCTGCACCAGCGGAAATTGCTAAAGGTGCAGTGACACTAGATAAACCAGACGCACAGAGCACAGGCACATCTACAGCGCGGGCGATTTCATAAGCCGCAGCTAGAGTAGGGGCAGCCTTCTCGATTAAACCGAGGGTACCTGGATGGGTAGGAGTGCTGCTAGTACCACCTTCAGTTTGGATGATGTCTGCACCCGCAGCGACTAGAGCCTGAGCCAATTCCACTTGTTTATCCAAGGTGAGGATATGGGGAACAGTCACAGATAGAGTAATTTGGGGCAATAAAGCACGAGTAGCTTGAGTTAGGGCTAAAACTTCATCAGCTTCAAACCGGATGCCTTGTACATAGAAACTATCGAAGTTACCGATTTCGATTAAGTCAGCACCTGCGGCTACCGCAGCCACAAATAGTTGTGGCTCGACAGCAGAAACACAGATGGGGAGATTAGTAAGTTGACGCGCCATCCGTACTAAGTCAGCATCAGCAGCAATATCGATAAATGTAGCACCACCACGATCGGCAGCTTTAACTACAGCAGCAACTCGATCGCGATCGAAGTTATTCAATCCACTGATGACTTTAAGAACTTGACGACTAGCAAAGGCTGTTTGTAGGCGATTGAGCATATTCACGAAGAGACGTATAAATCTTTGTCTGCCTTATTTTGACATTGATCGACCGAGATTGCCTAAATCGCAAGAGTGGGGTAACTATTTTTTACGATCGAGACTCAAATAATATTAACTGCTAAAATAGAGACTAGGAAATTAGTACTAACTCTATTTGCCGCGATCAATCGCTTCTGATTATGACTACGCTACTCATTCAGTCGTCGAAGAAATCCCCTTCAGTCACTTGGGAAAAACTCCCCGCCGATTTTGTATTACCCGACGAACCAGTGGAAAGTAACCTTCAACCGCTCCTGGCTGCTGCGCTGCGGGAATCGCTAGAATTAGCTGGCTTGATTCTCGAATCTGTTTTGATTGCTACCAATTTTGGCATCTGTGCTACGGTCGATCGTAAAACTGTCGTCAAAGCTCCAGATTGGGTGTATATCAAATCGGTAAAACCGTTTCCAGACGGCGAAGCGCGTCGGAGTTATACGCCTTGTACCGAGGGAGATTTGCCGAGTATCGTAATTGAGTTTGTTTCGGCTACCGATGGGGGAGAATATTCATTCAATCCGCATTATCCCTATGGTAAGTGGTACTTTTACGAACAAATTTTAAAAGTGCCCACTTACGTGATTTTTCATCCTCAACTTAGAGTGCTAGAGGTTTATCATTTAGTAGATGGTAAATATCAATTAACATTGCCCGATGAAAATGGCCGAATTTGGATTGAATCTTTAGGCTTGTTTTTAGGCACATGGATCGGTAAAAAAGCCGATTATGAGGGTTGTTGGCTACGGTGGTGGGATCGGGATGGAAACTTACTCCTGTGGGGTGGAGAGTTACTAGAACAAGAACGTCTACAGGTGGAACAAGAACGCCAACGGGCGGAGCAAGAACGCCAACGGGCGGAACAAGAACGCCAACGGGCGGAACAAGCTGAAGAAAAAAATATTCGCCTTGCAGAACGACTGCGGGCAATGGGTGTAGATCCAGATGAAGCTGCCTAAAGCTGATGCTTCATAGATTGTTGTGGTGGAAATGTTTGCTTAAAGTAAAAAAGCGTAATTTATGGTGCAAAAATTCCACCAGCCGATCGCAGATCTCGAATCTGAGTAAATGTTAGCCCGATCGCGCCTCGAAAATCACAATTAGAGACGATCGATCCTGTCCAAATCGTCTCATTCAACGTCGCTCCCCGCAAATCTGCACCACTCAAATTTGCTCGACTAAAATTCCCAAAAATCAGATCCGCATCCTGAAAACAACAGCCAGCTAAATTTGCATCACTCAAATTTACTCGAATAAAATTCACCCCAGCTAAATTTAACTGTTGCAAATCTGTCCCAATTAATTGCGGAAATTTCATTCGACTTGGATGCGCTAAAAAACTTGCAACGCAAGAGATATTTCCTGGAGTCATGCTTATCTGTGTTAACAGTTTTGCATATCGTAGTAGCCCGATGAGATCGAGCCACTCTAATCTCTCATTAACTGAACTTTCTAAAAACTTTTTAGCGCAGCCTTCCGGCTTAAATCTCTCTCTATTAGCATCTTCATTTTGATTATTTGTAGAAATCATAATGGCTCTCCTGTACTTAGGGTTATAATTTAAACTTATTCAAATGAGCGGAGCGGAGCGGAGATTATTTGAATAAGCAAGCCAACAACTTTTCTCTCATCGATTTAAAACTAGCAAAACCGTAACTTTGGCGAAGAATTA
>JANPJH010000171.1:0-2052 GCA_031425415.1 Chamaesiphon sp. VAR_61_metabat_425
CTTGGGGAAACCCCAAGACCGCACTTTTCGCTCCCAACTCCCAACTCCCAACTCCCAAACTATGAGTACACAATCAGCACCTGTTGTATCGCTACGTGCGCCGAAAGATGTATCGGTGACAGAGATCGAAAATGAATT
The DNA here is from genome assembly GCA_031425415.1 of Chamaesiphon sp. VAR_61_metabat_425. Taxonomy (GTDB): domain Bacteria; phylum Cyanobacteriota; class Cyanobacteriia; order Cyanobacteriales; family Chamaesiphonaceae; genus Chamaesiphon. Next base: position 139 of record JANPJH010000171.1, read on the forward strand.
AAGTCAGATCTGGAAAGACTATCAACCCGATAATCAATTACAAGATGCGATCGTCGCGACTCAAGCCACTACTTTTACATTTATCGTATACGAGCCAGAACCCACTCAGCACATGTTGTCGGTATTGGGCTTTTATAAAGGGCCGATCGATGGTATCTTTGGGCCAGCTCAAGTTAAAGCGATCAAAAAAGCTCAAGTAGCTTACCAGTTACCCGTGACTGGTAAACTCGATCCCACAACCATGAGCAAGATTCAAGCTGCTTATCACGAACGGATCGTCGCAAACCATGATACTAAAGCCCTTGAAGTCGAAAAAGATGTCAATAATCGTGGCTATGTAGTCACAGACTCGATCGCGAATACTAATCCTCGCCGAATTGTGACAGTCTGCCCAATTGCGGGTGAAGGCAGTGATGTCGCCGCACAGGTGTCGGTATATTGCCCGATGAAGAAGCAACATCTCCATAGCCTAGTCTGTAGCGAATATATCACCTTGCGCGGCACCCCTGCCGCATTAGCGCGGAATGGCGAGAGCATTGCTAATCTATCCGTCCCAGACTTACCCAGGTTCTTGTGGTGGAAAGATACCCCAGCTCCTGATGAACCCCTATTCCAACAATTAGCCCATCAAGCACATTCTGTCATTTTTGACTCAGCGGAATTTACCACAGGGGAATCTGAGTTATTACAATTACACAGGATTCTCAATGACGGAATTCCCGTCATCGATCTCAATTGGCGGCGAGTCTCGGCTTGGCAAGAACTCACGGCTGAAGCCTTCGATCCTCCCGCCCGTCGTCAAGATATCACCGAAATCGATCGAGTGGATGTCAATTACGAGCGAGGTAATCCCGCTCAAGCGTTGATGTTCCTCGGTTGGCTTGCTGGTCGGCTTCAATGGGAGCCAGTCAGCTATGCTCATCCTGGTGGTGATTACGACTTACGCCAGATTGAATTTGTCGCTCCCGATGGACGTAAAGTCCAGACGGAATTGGCGGGAATGCCAGTTGCCGACACAGGTGAAATTCCTGGCGATATTATGGGAGTAAGGCTGACTTCCACCAATCCCAAGGCAAACTGTGCTACAGTTCTCTGTTCGGAAGTAGCTGGCTGTATGCAGATGGAAACACGCGGCGGTACTCAATCCGCACGGGTAGATGAAGTAACCGCCCTCGCCGAACGCAATGCTGAAGAACTACTCGCTGAGTATCTCCAACGCTGGGGTCGCGATTTACTATACGAACAAACCATGACTGTAGTAGCAAAAATCTTGAGCAAGGTAGTCTAGACAATCATGGATTGGGTAGAGCGACAAAGAGATCGATTGCACATCAACCTCTAAATTGTTGAGAGATGGCGATCGATCTGAGCGAGTAGCAGTCTAATAAGACAAACGGGCTATGGAGGTTTAATTAATGCAACCAAATTTTCAAGCTATGTCTCAAGCTGAATTGAGATCCTATGTCATCGCTCATCCTGAAGACGTTGAAGCTTTTGAAACTCTAGCAGATCGGGCTTATGCCAATCCCCAATGGTATCAGCCTCAAGATATCAGCAAATTTGCAGAACTTTTAGAGCGATCCTGCTCTAAAAAATCTACCGAATCTGCTCGCGAATCAAGCATATAGTAGAAAACTCATAGGTTGGGTAGAGCGAGAGCGGTACCCAACTCACACAGCAATATCTTCGCAATGTTGGGTTGAAGAATGAAACCCAACCTATAGTATCTTGGTGTAATTTGTATTTAGATAAATCCCGATCAAAATTAATCTTACGATTGAATCTTTATTAATCTTACGATCGAATCTTTTTTAAACCAAAAAACACAAAAAAGACGCAGAAGACGTAAAGGGGTTGTTTATGATATGCTAAACTAGCATTTGTTTCACACCCGCTGTATGTTAGATATCCGCA
>JANPJH010000172.1:0-13966 GCA_031425415.1 Chamaesiphon sp. VAR_61_metabat_425
TACGAATGTTTTCACCTACTACGACAATTATGGTCGATAGAGTAATTTCACTTGCAATCAAGTTAATCGATCCTCAACATCTCAAAAATTGGTTTGCTAATTGCTGCTACTGTACCTCATAACATCCGGAAGTGCTGTATCTGCCCAGTCGCTATATTGACTCCCAAACTTAATTAATTGATGATGAAGACGAGAGAGTGTTTCGAGCATTTCGAGCTGTGTTGCTTTTTTGGATAAAAACAGGTTAACAGTTTTCCCTCTCTTTTCTCTCCAAACTTATTGTTCATCGGCTTTTACTCGCGTTCTTATGGACTTTTGTCCGTCAATCAGGCGAGAAACTCATCAATTGGGAGCGGCAGTGCAGTGGATTGGGGTGGAAGAAATTGGGCCAAATGCGCTGGATTTTCATATTGCTTTTTATCTAGGTCAAATTAGCTTACAATTTCCCACTTCTAACTATATAATTCTCTCGCGCGATCGCGGTTTCGATCCACTGATCCAACATCTGGGCAAGCTAGGGCTATCCTGTCGCCGGATTGATAATTTAGAGCTATTATCAGGTCGATCGGATTTGACGCATTCTCAAGATTTCCTAGCCGATTTTGCGATTGCTAAGTTATCTGCGGTGGTGTCTAAAAGTAGACCGAAAAAGAGAGCAACTCTGTACACATATTTAAAATCGATTCTATCTAAATATCAACCAAGCGAACTAGAAGTCCGGCAGTTGCTCGACAGTTGGTTTACCAGCGGCAAAATCACTGAATCTAAAGACAAAATTAATTATAAATTTTGACGGGAGTTGGGAGTTAGAGTTGTTAGCCTCACGTGCGCTGTTTAGTACTAGCCATATTACCAGAGCGCAGCCGAGAAACTGGTAGAGATTGCGACTAACTCTCCAGCCTGAGTAACAAAATATTGCCAAACGATCGGAAATATCAACAGATCCCCAGTGGGACTTGAAATACATGGAACTAGCATTCGATACTATAAATGAGTACGGTCTAAGGGGATAAGTATTTATGCTAAAAATCTGGGTGAATGAACAGTTAGATCCAGGCGGCTTAATGTATTCCTGCATTGCATCTTGCAGTGAGGATTTAGCTAAAGACTGTCATGAATCGTTCAAGCAGAATCTTACCGAGGAACAAAAACAACTGGGGTGGATTGCCAGACTCCGCACTGTCAGCTCATGGGAGGAAGTACCTGTTAACTCGCTGAAGTTGGATTAGAGGGAAGTCCCTTAGAGAGTAGCCTTCCCATACTATGGGAGTAGTCACAAAAAAGCCGATGGCTTTTTAGCCATCGGTCTTGTAGATTGGTAAGGCAGAATTTAGAACTTACTCCCGCAGGTAAATCTACGGGTTACTTCACTATCCCTGCCTCATCCCTACGCCCTAATTAGTCAGTTTTCATATCACGGAGACTACTGACATCGATTTCGATCGAAGGTCCCATTGTAGCGGAGACATACATACTGCGCCAGTAGCGACCCTTAGCACCCGCAGGACGGTTGCGATCGATACTTTCTTGGAAAGTCTTCAGGTTGGCGAGTAAGTCCTCAGCAGGGAAAGAAGCCTTACCAAATAGAATATGGACGATCCCCGATCGATCGGCCCGATACTCTAGTTTACCAGCTTTAAACTCGGAGATCGCCGCAGCCAAATCGGTAGCAACAGTACCAGCCTTAGGCGAAGGCATCAAACCGCGTGGGCCGAGAACTCGACCTAGTTTAGCGATTTGGGGCATCATGTCAGGGGTGGCGATGAGGAGATCGAAATCCATCATCCCACCTTGAATTTCAGCGATTAATTCTTCCGAACCAGACAAATCTGCACCAGCAGCAGCAGCTTCAGCCACCTTTTCCCCACGGGCGATGACGGCCACGCGGATCGTTTGTCCGGTACCTTTGGGCAAGGCAACAGTTGTCCGTAATTGTTGGTCGGTATATTTAGGATCGATGCCCAACCGAACGTGAACTTCAGCAGATTCGGCAAATTTAGCGGTAGCCGTCTCTTTCAGCAAAGCCATAGCTTCGAGGGGATCGTAGGCTCGATCCTCGATCTTCTTGACTAATTCTTGATACCGACGGGAATACTTTTTGGTCATAATTGCTCCTGGGGTAACTGGCGAGGTCTAAACCTCTCCCCCAAATATGGTGGATAAAAAACTAATCAACGATCGCAACACCCATGTTCCGGGCGGTACCAGCCACGATTTTCATCGCAGCATCAATGTCGTTGGCATTGAGGTCGGGTAGTTTAACTTGCGCGATTTCTTGCAATTGCGCTTGAGTAATTTGACCGACTTTTTTCTTATTAGGCTCGTTGGAACCAGTTTCGATTTTGGCAGCCTTCTTGATCAATACCGAAGCAGGAGGAGTTTTCAGCACAAACGTAAAACTCCGATCTTCATAGATCGAAATTTCTACTGGAATTACTGTTCCAGTCTGCTCAGCCGTTTTGGCATTATATTCTTTACAGAATGCCATGATGTTCACACCATGTTGACCCAAGGCGGGACCAACTGGTGGTGCGGGGTTAGCTTTACCAGCATTTAGGGCTAGCTTAACAATTGCGACTACTTTCTTTGCCATTAGATGTGTGTATTAGCCCTGTCTTTGGACTTGGTTAAATTCGAGTTCTACGGGTGTATCTCTACCGAAGATAGAGAGTAAGGCTTTGAGTTTGCTCCGTTCGGGACTAACTTCGACCACCTCACCTGCAAAGTCCTTAAAAGGACCAGACAGAACTACTATTTTATCGCCTTCGGTCAGATCTGTCTTCACTACTGGCTCTTGTTCGAGAGCTTGTTTGAAAATTCGATCTGCTTCGCCACGAGAAAGCGGTAGCGGTTTGACGTGTCCGCGCCCACGTCCGTAACCACGTTTTTGCTCTGAGCCGACGAAATTAATCACGTTGGGGGTATTTTTAACTACCTGCCACGCATCATCATCCATCGACATACTCACTAGCACATAGCCAGGAAAAACTTTTTCTTCCGCAGGTGTTTTAGTGCCATCTTTTTTGAGCCTGATGGTGGGTGTTTGAGGGATTTCGATTTGGTAGATGCGTTCGCTCATCCCAAAAGAGTGAATCCGTTGGGTCAAGTCAATCTTGACCCGATTTTCACAGCCAGATGCGACCTGAACTGCATACCATCGGGGGGGTTCCTTGACTTTACTTCCAGAACCTTGCTCTTGGATGTCGTCTTCTGATTCATCGGAGAGATAACTCATACAAACACCTGGCTTGCTGCCCAACTGAAGAGGTTATTCACCAAGTAAATTACCGTAGCTGACAAAGAGACCATCGCAATTACAGCAAGGGATTCACTGATTAATTGCTGCCGATTAGGCCAGATTACCTTCGCTAATTCTGCTTTACTATCTTGGACGAGTTGAACTGGATTAAATCCAGTTGTTGAGGCTGAGTCGGTAACTACTGACTCAGTTTTTGATGGTTCGCTTTTTTTGACCATATACTCCGGCTCTTCCTGCATCCTTAAGGATATGCAGTTGGTATTGTAGATTATCAGATTACCAGTTTAGCCGAAAATTTTGTCCCCTGCGCGGGGAAATTTAACTGTCAGTGATTTGAGAATTTATTGAAATTTGGGAAAATTCGTCCGGATTTGCGATCGATCGCGCGGAATTTAATAGTCTCGCTGCAATTTAGTGACTGGGAGAAAATCAGCGATAATTGGCTCGAAATATAGGTTGTAGTGTTTATCTGTACGTGAATCCACTGAAGAAAAAAAAACTACCAAAAACTATTTCCGTAGATCGACGCTGTTGGCAATCGGGTTAGATGGAGAACAATGTAGCAGTGGAGTTGATTTTCCTACAACTTCACAGGTGCCAATCTCTCAACCCTCTGGTGTAAGTATACCCACGGATAGAGCGGATAGACCATCGGCGATCCGAACCGGTCGCACTAGCACTCGCAGCATCTATCTAGAAATTAGGTTGTTCAAACGATGACTACTCAGACTCCTGCCCATTCCGAATCGATGTGCTTACTGATTACTTATTACCAGCAGCCCAGTGTAAGAGTTCGTAATCAATTAGTCTTATTAAATGCTGGACTTGTGAGACAGATTGCTCATCGAATCAGCCGTCAATGTGCAGAACCCTATCAAGATTTAGAACAAATCGGTTATTTGGGTCTGATTCGGGCCATCGAACGCTTCAATCCTTATCAAGGTTGTGCATTTAGCTCATTTGCTGTTCCCTACATCCGGGGCGAAGTCTTGCACTTCTTACGCGACAAGAGTAATGTCTTGAAGATTCCTCGCCGTTGGCAAGAACTTCAAAAAGAAGGTGAAAAAGTCCGCCAACAACTGACAACTAAGTTGGGTAGAAAACCCCGCGATGAAGAAATCGCTGTTGTCTTGAATGTGTCGGTTGATGAATGGCGTGAAACCCAAGCGGCGGAACATAACCGTCAAGCTCTGAGTCTGGATGCTACTGTAGGACAAATGCTAGACTGCCCAGTAACTTTGGGTGATAGCTTGCCAGATACTAGAGATCGGGAACGTCAATACGTTGAAGAAGAACGTCAACAATTGGAGGGGGCAATCTCCCAGCTCGAAGTTAAGACCAAACAAGCAATCGAATACGTCTATATTAAAGGTCTTCCCCGCAAGGAAGCTGCTAAAAAAATTGGTGTGAGTCCCATGACCGTTACCCGCCATCTACAACGCGGTGTGAAGCAATTATCTACACTCCTGCATCCAGAAGAGGTATGCCTAAGCTAGTTGACTTCTGTTTGAGAACACTCGCACACACAGCGTTTGTCATTCAGTAAATGATTGGCAAATAAATCAGAGATCTAAAATACCAGTGAGGAGCAATCCTCACTTTTTTTTGGAACTGGGAGGCTGGGGAATTCTCCAACTCTATTCCCTTGTCCCTAATCTCTAACCCCTAACTCCCACTATTCTTTGGCAAGATCCAAAACCGATAAACCAGATACAAGATTATGCCCAGGATCGAGAGAGAAATCAGGGAAGTAACCAGTTGATAAACTGTTTTGATCAGTGAAAGGCTCAAAAATCCACCACCAGCGATCGCCAAGAGCTTACCACTAGACGGAATACCATTAAACCAAATCATCAATTGTTGATAGCCTTGGCGGATCATCTCCCACCCGAAACCTTGAGGCGTGACTTCAACTTGATTGAGAGACTGAGGTTGTGAGGATGGCTGTTCGACTTTAAATTTAAAATCTTGGAAGCGACGTTTCCAATCTGGCGGTTGAGGAGATGTCATACAATTATGAATTTAAGAATTAGCGTGGGAGATAAGGTGTTACTGAACGCACTCTAGCCACTAGTCACTGTTTACTTCAACTGCGACTACATCGATCGTATCTGGTGGGGTCTCGCGAATCAACTTACCCTGGGTTACTTGGAGCAATTCGCCACAGTTGGTACATTGAATTTCGCTACCAATAACACCCTGGAGCGGATAGTTGCAAACTGGACATTCAGCCTGGACGATATTCCGGCGTACCCACCAGAAAAATCCCAAAAATCCAATAATCGGTGTGAGGATCGCCAAGCCAATCACAATTAGGGCTGATTTGACCAGCCAGCCTAATCCGACACTACCTAGCAGCAGACAGATCCCCACGATCGTCAGCCAAGATTGTAGCCGAGGTAGGTTGATTTGAATTAGATTAGGGCTGTTGTTCACTGAAAATCCACACAGAAATGACAAGGATTACCTATTCAGGCGTGACGCAAGACATGATGGTTGAGAATATCATCGATTGAGTCTCGATGGAATTCTGTAGCAAGGTTGGCGATATTAGTCTCGAGATTCACTCGGTTTTTGCTTGCTAATGTCTATTTTACCCTGAATCTCCGATTCGCAGAAGTCGGTTTTCACCCTAATTCTCTACTTACTATGGAAAATACGGCAAGGCAAAATTTACTGGAACAGTTAAATCCAAGACCACAGTCGATCGTCTGGATGTGTTTGTTAACTTTACTTGATATAAATGATGTACGAGACATACTCTTTGAGTGTTGTGCTCTCGTGAGAGAAAAATAAGTTACGAGAATACAGGATGAGAGGATCTCGTCGTTGAATGTTGTTTAGCAAACAAAGTGCTATAACCTAAGTTGCTACCCATAGATTAACGCTAAGAGCGAGAACAAAAAGCATGATTTTCAGCTCAAATCCTTTGGAAGTGACAGCATGAATGGATTTAGGCAAAAATTGAGAGATTAAACTACCGCTGGTTTCGATAATCTTGCGCTTGTAGTGCTGAACAAATTGAACATAAGCAGGGACAGGTCGGCGAGAATTACGCTTACGCATCGCCGAAAGCTGGATCTTCTCAGCCTCAAGCAACAAATCTTCAACCTCATAGTCGGTGTAAGCCTTGTCCGCATAGACCACACTGCCTTCAGGGAGTGCAAAGGGAAACACTTTCAACCCTTTAACATCAGCAAATGAGCCGGGGGTGAGGAAAAACTCGACCGGTTCTCCCGTGGCTGTGACCATCAGATGAATTTTGACCCCATAAAAATATCTCTTTTTACTCGCTTGATAGCCACGGTATTCTTCTTCCCCATCGTAGAGTTTCGATCTCGATATTCGGATGTTGTCACAGACTGAAATAGGAAAGCTATCAATGCTGTAAACTTGATCGGGATTCAGTTGTTTCCATGCTTGCCCTAAAACCTCAAACACTGTCAGCAACATTGGTTCAACCCGATGCAGTCGGCGATTCAATCGACTTTTACTCAACATTTTTGGGATGTAATGTGGCTCGGCTAATTGCTTTCTTGCCTGCTCAAAATTTCCACCACAGTCCACGGCTGCCACAATCGCTGTGGTCATCACTTCCGCATCACTCATCTGTTGTTGCTGATCGCTGGGATGATTCATTGCTTTTAGAATGTCGTCACACAGGCAATAAATCGCTACAATCTCATTATTCATTTTTGGTGCTGCTACTTGTCTTTTGACCTTTGTAGCAGCTTTTTCCCCTTCTGCCTATAGGTAGCAACTTGGGTTAAAAGTACTATTTTAAGAAAGAGATAGGAAATGGGCATGATGATGTTTTGGTCGATCCACTAATCAGTAATTCTAGAATTTAGCCAGGGTTTCAGCGGTCATGCGGCAAATTTTCCAGTCAGGTAAAACAGTCGCACCGAGACTATGATAGAAATCGATCGCACTTTGATTCCAATCCAGTACCGACCATTCCAGCCGCCCACAGCCGCGATCGTGAGCAATTTTGGCAACTTGGGTCATTAAAGCTTTGCCGATGCCCTGACGGCGATATTCAGGTGATACGAAGACATCTTCGAGATAAAGTCCTGGCTGGGTGAGAAAGGTTGAATAAGTATGGAAGAACAGGGCAAATCCACATAGTTCGCCATCAACTTCGGCAACAATCGCTTCAGCATAAGGTCGATCGTTAAATAAATGCGATCTCAGTAAATCTGGAGATCCAGTCACTCGGTCGCTCAGCTTTTCATAAGCTGCCAGTCCCACAATCAGATCGAAAATAGCATCGACATCTTTTTGTTCAGCGAGACGGATGTTAAACATTAAGTTCTAAATTATGTTTGGACTCTCTATTTTCCCATGGTTGAATTAACATTGCATCGCCGAATGAGTAGAAACGGTAGTCATGCTCGATCGCGATCTGGTATAAATCTAATAATCGTTGACGACCGATCGCGGCACTGACTAACATCATTAGGCTCGATCTGGGTAAGTGAAAATTGGTAATTAAGCCATCAACAACGCGCCATTCATAACCAGGATAGATAAAGATATTTGTATCGCCGCTATATGCCTGCAATTTGCCGGTCTGACCGGCTGTTTCCAAGACGCGGACTGCCGTAGTCCCAACTGCATATACTTTGCCTCCAGCGGCTTTAGTGGCTTGGATAAGAGCGATTGTCGCTGAGGTTATCTCCAACCATTCCTGGTGCATTTGATGGGTGGTAATATCTTCAGCTTCGACAGGGCGAAAAGTACCAATGCCAACGTGCAGCGTGACGTGAGCTTGGTTAATGCCCATATTTGCCAACCTGCTGAGTAATTCAGGTGTAAAGTGTAATCCGGCTGTCGGTGCGGCGATCGCTCCAGGCACTTTTGCATATACAGTTTGATACTGTTCGGGAGTAGAGTTGCTCGCGTTAATATAGGGCGGTAAAGGGAGTTCGCCAAAATCTGCCAGAACCGAGAGTAGCGGTATTTCACTAGGCAAGTCAAATTGAAGAACTCTACCGCCAGTTGCTTCATCTCTAGCCATCACTGTCGCTGTCATCTGCTGAATTTCACGATCTTCGGTATGACGAGCCGTAAAAATGATTTGAGTACCAATTTTGAGTTTTCGCCCTGGCTTGACAAGTGCTAGCCAGCAATTGTGTTGTCGTTCGGCAATCAGCAGAATTTCGACAGGTGCGCCAGTGGTCTTATGTCCATAAATCCGGGCGGGAATGACGCGAGTATTGTTAAAAACGAGTAAATCTCCGGGTGAGAGAAAATCGCTAATTTCATGGAAGTGACGATGCTGATGAACATCCCCTGGTGCGACGACTAGTAATTTGGATCGATCGCGTGGTACCAATGGAGTCTGGGCAATCGATGTCTCTGGTAGCTCGTAATCATAACTTGCCAGTAATCTATCTACATTACTATTCATCTAACTTCGTAATTCATAATTTTTAGCCCTTATACCCCAGCCCCAATTCGCTCTTACAATATAAATAGCAGATAGATATCCACCGAATCAGCATTTATGACTCCCAATCCGCAACTAATGACGGCAGTGGAACAGCTTGGTTATCGAGTCACTTCTGGAGATGTGGCTACCCATATTGGTATTCATCTGGAGGAAGCTCGTTCGGGATTGCTGGCTTTAGCCAATCAAACGGGGGGACATCTGGCTGTTACCGATACGGGTGAGGTAATTTATGCTTTACCTCAAGATTTTCGCCAAGTTTTGCGCCGCAAATATGTGCGGCTACAGTTTCAAGAGTGGATTGCCAGGATCTGGGCAGTAGTATTCTATCTTATTAAGATTTCGTTTGGGATTTTGTTAATTGCCTCGATTAGTGTGGTGTATCTGACGATTTTGGCGATTACACTGGCGGCAATATTTAGTGATAGTGGGGGTGGTGGTGACTGTGGCGATTGTAGTGGGGGCAGTGGCGATTGTGTTTTAAATATCTTTAGTTGGGGTAATAGCTCTACTCCGGTGACAACTACTGCGGCTCCACTATCTCGCAAACAACAAAATTCACCAATCCGTACAAAAACACAACGGAAACCGCTGAATTTTCTCGAAGCGGTATTTTCGGTGCTGTTTGGTGATGGGAATCCGAATCTAGATCTCGAACAGCGACGCTGGAGTTATATTGGTAATCTGATTCACCGTCAGCAAGGGGCGGTAATTGGCGAACAAATTGCCCCATATTTAGATGATTTAGGGCAGGGGTTCGAGCGGGAGTATGAAAATTATATGTTACCTGTACTAACGAAGTTTAATGGTATTCCAGAAGTTAGTCCCACGGGGCAATTAGTTTATCATTTTCCCGATTTACAAACTACAATTAAAGATCTATCTGGTCAATCTAAACGAGTACCGCAAATATTGCGCGAACGGAAGTGGAAGTTTAGCAAAGCTACGCCGACTCAAACTAATTGGGCGATCGCATTAGGAGTAGGTAATTTAGTCGGAATTGGGATCTTGGCAATGATGTTAAGTGGGAGTGGTGGGGGTTTAGTCGCTGGTACTCTCACTCTATTAGCGGTATATGGCATCGGCTTAGTAACTATTCCAGCTTGTCGTTATTTTTGGGTGAAATATCAAGATAGGCAGGTGCAAAAACGCAATCTCTACCGTCAGCAGCAAGTTAAATTATTGCAGCAATCAGATTCGATTCAGGAGAAATTAGATTATGCTAAACAGTTTGCCAAACAGCATAAGATTACCGATCGGGATATTATCTACACGACCGAAGAAGACGCCCTAGACCAAGAGTTTAAACGATTGGAATCATCAGACAATGATTAGATTCCGCCAGAATTCTCATTACTGATCGATTCTTGTAATTCCACCAATACCTTATCGACCCTTTTACCATCCATATCGACAATTTCTAGCCGCAAGTGCCGCCATTCAAAAAACTCTCCAGAAGTGGGAATTTTGCCTAAGTGCATAATTGTAAATCCGCCGAGAGTATGATAATTACCGCGATCGATTGCGTTTTCGGGGAGGTCGAATTGTTCGAGAAATTCTTCGATCGACAGCATTCCATCCAATAGCCACGAACCATCCTCACGCTCGATGATTTGGGGTTCTTCTGGTTCGTGAATATCCGTAATATCCCCCACGATCTCTTCGAGTAGATCGTGCATGGTAACTAAGCCTTGGATTACACCATACTCATCCACCACCATGGCGATGTGGGTACCAAATTTTTTGAACTGTTCCAACACTTTCAATCCGCGCGTACTTTCAGGAATAAATAGTGGTTGACGGAGCGAGACGGTGAGATTTAGCTCTTCACCCCTGAGCGTTTGAGACAGCAAATCGGCGACATGAATTACCCCCAACACGCGATCGAGTTCGCCTTCACAAACGGGAAGACGGGAATAATCACTATCCATAATTTTTTGGCGGGTAGTCGAAATTGAATCCTCGATGTCAATCCAGACAATTTCTGGGCGTGGAGTCATCAAAGCCCCAACTTTGCGATCTCCCAGACTCAATACTCCTTGCACCATATCCTGTTCGGATTCCTCGAACATTCCAGTTTCCGTGCCCTGCTCGATCATCACCTTGATCTCTTCTTCTGTCACCTCCGGCGCATCCGAAGGGCGAATTCCCAACGCTTTGACCACAAAACCAGTAGATCCCGTTAGTGCAAAGGTGATCGGCACGGATAGTCGCGCCATTAAATCGATCGGCCCAGCCACTAACCTGGCAAGTTTTTCGGGACTATTTAAGGCAATTTGTTTTGGCACTAATTCACCAATGACAATCGTTAGATAGGTAATAATCGCGATCGCGATGACTGAAGCAATCGGTTCGCTATACTCTCTCGAAAATTGAGTTTCGAGTACTGGTGCAACGATCCGCGAAATCGCACTTTCACCTTTAGCCCCCGATAAAATCGCCATCAGGGTAATCCCAACCTGGACTGTAGGCAAAAAGCGGTTGGGCGTTTGGGCTAGCTCTAGGGCGAGTCTCGCCCGCAGATCGCCATGATTCGCCAATTGTTGCAATCTGACTTTGCGGACTGAGACAATTGCCATCTCCGACATCACAAATATTCCATTGATCGAGATCAGCACGAAAACTAGCAATAATTCGGCAGTTGGAGACATGAAACCAAGAATGAAGGGTGAAGAAATGCACTGAGATCGGCTAAATACTCTCTCCAGTGTACCTGCTTGGGGGATGGGGTAGCTGCGATCGACACGCACTTGTCTGCTCACAGCTTACCCCACATCTAAAATATTACAAATTATCGATAATAGCCCAAGCTAGGATAACATCTCTTGCTGTTACAGCTACTCCCAACGCATCAGTTCGACTCCGCTCACTGTTCGCGTAGCCTGCCGTAGGCAAAGCCTCTGCCTGAGCACAAGTGCCAACTCCTAACTCCCAATTCCCATTTCAAATTTCCGTGCAATTTCCGTGCCATCCTCACAAGTTCCTCAAAATTTTGCGATAAGCTATGTGCCAAGTAGTTGTTGAGTTAACAAGTTATTCAGCAAGACTGTTCCATTTGAGGGACACCGCAAACTCTCTGTTGATGATGACAATGTAAAGGAATCTAGACATGATTGAACGTATTAATTCTCAGATTGGCCTCCGCGCACTCCTGTACCGAACTGCACAGACAGCCCTAGCTGAAATTCCTCGAAAATTACATCCGGTCACTCGTCGCCATCATAGCACTACCAAACCACTACGCCTCCATGCTTGGCAGCGATCTTTAGAGAGCGAACGTTATGCGTGGTTATTCGAACGGCATGAGATGAGCCAAGATGCTCTCACTGTGCTACCGGGAGATGGGGCGGTACGAACAACAGATGTAGACCGCAATCCCCGTCAATGGCTGGCAAATGGTAATCCATGCTTGGCGAGTTTGATAAGTGAAACGATCGGCGCTCGCTGGATGACCCATTTAGAACAGCTCCAGCAGCTAGCCCCGATCGCTGAGCGTCCCTTCTTTCAAGCGCAATGGCGAGCCGTGAAACGAGCAAATAAGCAAGTCTTAGCTCACCAGTTAGACTCCTTACAGGGAGTGAAGCTCAATCTGGATTCTCTGTTCGACGTTCAACTTCAGCCAATTGCTGGGCACCAGCGGCAACTATTGAACATCTTGCACATTGTCACGTTATTTAATCGGATTAAAGCCAATCCCGATCTCGATCTTGTGCCACGCACTTTTATCTTTGGCGATATTGGGGAAACCGAAACCGAAGCTGTTGGTGCCAAAGATCGTCGAGTTATCTTATTTTTGATTAAATCGCTGGCGAAAATGTTGGCAACCGATCCGGATGTCAATGGTCGATTACAGGTAGTTTATGTGCCTCACTCCGCTGGACTGAGCGACCAAATCTATGCTGCTGCCGATCTCACTGAGCAGATTGCCATGGCTGAGATGGAACAACTCGATCTGACTAAGCTCAAATTTGCCGTCAATGGGGCACTGTCGATCGGTAGCGTGGGTCAAGCCAATCAGAGCATCCAACAAATAGTCGGTGCGGACAATTACTTCTGCTTCGGACTGGCAATTCCCGAAATCGCCTTGTTCAAAGAATATGGCTACGATCCATATAACTACTACAAGTATTATCCAGAAATTCGGCAGGCGATCGATGGTCTATTAGCGGGCAAGTTTACGCCAGATTATCCGGGGGTTTGTCGAGACACGATCGATCATCTGTTTGGTACAGATGAGCACATGGTGCTGGCTGACTGCGCTTTCTATCTCACGTGTCAAGCGCAGGTAAGTGCAGCATATCGTCAGAAATCAAGCTGGACGCGGATGTCGATTCTGAATGTTGCCGGGGTGGGTTAAACCAATGGCACCACAGCAAATCGTGGGTAAGCGCAGGTTTGTGCTTACCCCTTGTTACAATATCCAGTAGCTAGATTTATGCCCCAGACTACTAGGATCGTTGATGAAAAACGTCACATCTCCCAACATATCGATCGGCTTTGCCATTACGCTGAGCTTACTAGTAATCAATATCTTCACAGCCTATCAAAACATCACTAAGATCGCCACAAACGATCGAATGCAAACTCATAGTAATGAGATGCTCAGTATTCTAGCGACGATCTCTGTGTTAGCAAAAGATACGGAAATGCGGCAACGAGAACATGCCTTAACCAATAATCCTTATTATCTCCAGGTGAATCGGGCTAATATCAGTCAAATGCGGATTCAGCTTCAGTTGTTGCAAGATCTGCCGAACAACCAACTGCAACCCCAACCACAACGAGCACAACTAGTTCAGTTTAGGCAACAAATTGAGCGTTACTTGAGTAGATTAGGTCAAAATATCGATCGGCAATTTCGACCCTTGGCACTAGCTCGTCAACCGGAACTATCGAAGCAAGGACAAGACACGATCGACGAAATCCAGCAAATTGTTGCTAATTTCCAGCGAGCCGAACGCATCACCCTCGATCGCTATCAAGCTAAATCACAAGAGAGTTTAGGTTTTGCCCGACTTAGTTTTAGCATATCGGGCTTGCTCGATTTACTCTTGCTCTCAATTCTATATCGGTTAGTCAATGGGGACTTAATCAAACGAGAACAGGCTGAATCAATGTTGCGAGACTACGGTGCCGAATTTGAAGAACTCTATCATAATGCTCCCTGCGGTTATCATTCTCTCGATCGAACCGGAAAATTTTTGCGAATCAACCGTACCGAGCTGCAAATGTTGGGGTATGAAGCAGCCGAACTC
>JANPJH010000173.1:0-3208 GCA_031425415.1 Chamaesiphon sp. VAR_61_metabat_425
GTCGGTAAAACGGCTATCGATTTACTAATTTACGTCAGCACCAAACGGCATTCACAGGGGCTACAGACTGAGGGAATTTATCACGCACTGTACAATGATCTGTTCACTCGCGGACTTCTAGAGTTCACTACAGGCAAGGGTGGGGGGCTATATCTTCAAACATCCTCAAACGGTAAGCTAGTGCTAGATTCTGTACTGAAACAATCTACTGCCTCTTTCACAAGTCTACTCAATCAAAGTAATCGTACTTTAGCTGAGACGGGAAGCATTAGCCGCTAGTATGGTAGGGTAAGTTACCCCCTTTTTTACCCCCACGCTTATTGCGAACGGCTAAAATGATTACGCCGCAAGTATTCTGAGTGGTGCGCCGTCCGCTATGGCATTGTAGGGGTCTGCGGTTCGAACCCGCATAGCTCCATTGGTTGGTAAACGGTTTGCTGGTAAGGCTTTTAGGAAACAAATCATGTCCTAACAGCCGTTTTCATGTGTCTATCCACAGTAAATAGTGTGCTGTTTTGGCTGGTTTGGTTGGTCTATCACCCACCCTTTCACCCACTGTTTTATGCACATTGAGAATCGCGGTAATAGCCTATTGATTAGGTTCTCCCATGAGGGCAAGCCCTACAGTTTCAGTCTACCCAAACACAATAACTCCGTCGGGGTATCTAATGCCAAACTGAAGATCGCCCAAATCGAGAAAGATATCGCCTACGGAAACTTCGATACTACCCTTCTAAAATACAAGCCCCGCAAGATGGGTAAGCATCCCACCGCGATTAGCGGAGTTGAATTGTTCGAGAAATATATAGAGTACCAACGACAAGAGGGGGCGGTAGCTCACGGTTCAATCTTGCGGTTAGAGGCGATCGCCTCTAAGTTGGGGCGGTTCTTGGGTGATAAGCCAGCCGAAAAGGTTACAGAGTCAGTAGCCAAAGATGTTATTGCCCAATGGTCAGAATCAGCGGGGAATCACACAATTAAGACCTACCTCTACTTCCTCAAAGCTTGTTGGGATTGGGCTAAAGGGAAGTATCACGTCGCAGATGCTAACCCCTGGTCTGATTCTCTCGATCGAGCGCGTTGCCGATCTAACGCTGTCCAGTCCAAATAGGTTAAACCCTTTACTATCGCTGAATTACAGGCAATTATCGTAGCATTTAGAGCTTCACCCCAATACTCCCATTACACCGAGTTTGTTATCTTTCTATCCCATTCGGCTTGTCGATTGGGAGAGGCGGCGGGGCTGAGATGGAAACATTTAGGGGCGGACTTCTCGACAGCTTGGATCGGTGAGTCTATCAGCCGTGGGCACCAGAACCAGAAGGGCACTAAGACTGGGAAAACTCGCACCATTCAGCTATCCCCAACTGTTCGATCGATGTTGCTCGATCGATACGAACGGTTAAAACCCCAGCCAGATGATCTAGTGTTCCCCAGTCCCCAGGGTTTAGCCATTGACGACCACCGATTCATGGCTAGAGCTTGGAAAACGATTCTAGAGAGTTGCCAGATTGAGTATCGATCGCCATACAAGATTAGACACTCAGCCATATCCCACGCCCTCAGTAACGGGGCTAACTTCATTGCACTGGCAGAACAGACGGGGCACGATAAGCGTGTGCTGTTGAGTACATACGCTCATGCGATCGATCGAGAGTGTTTATTCGTCGATTTTTAGAGTTTTTGGTCAGCAAGATAGCTGAATATATGAATAAATTTAGTCAAATGGCTGATAAATTAAACCGTTTGGTTATACGCTACGGCAAAAAAATGATTCACGGGTAAATCAAAATTTATGTTAATTGGCTCATCGCTAAGTCAAGCCCAATTTGAATTACATACGTGTTTATTTGATGCGATGACTTCACCAAAATGGATGCCGTAGCGTATAACAAATTGTTGCCTAGGGCGGCTCTTAGCGTCGATCCGATAGTAGTTGGGCCGTGCTATTGTTAAAGCAGTCTTACCAGCTAGTACTTCTTTACTACCATGCCAACCCAACAAAACTATAAAAATACGATGCCTATTTCCAAAAAAACGATTTCTCAAAAATTCAGATTCATCACCGAGAAGTCAATCCGACGGGAGAAAATCGAACTAACGAGATGGCAGTCGGCGCAACTTAGAGCCAAGTTACCACGGGGTATTTACTGGTTGCAAATAGAGGCAAGAGGAATGATTTCATGGAATTACACTTTGATGCAGGATTATCTAATCAACGGCGATAGCCCATCCCATCGCGCTCTCGTGGAGGAATACATCGCTACATTGCATCAAGCTGCATAAAAAACAATGGCTGGAACACCTATCTATCAAGCGTTTCAGCCACATGACTAATAATATTGTATCCCCTAATTATACTATGCCTACAGACTCTAATCCCAAGTCAGATCTACATCAAGAATTTGCACAACATAACCCCGATATAGTCGCACTAAATATCGATCGAGTCGATCTCAGCTGGACGGCTAAGTATGTCGGGGGAGATGAGCAGGAAAACGACGATATCTTATTCATCCTCGATCGCCTTAATCGGGGAATTACCCGACTAGCAAACGGTCGGATTAACACTTGGCAGCTACCCCGATCCTATTCGGCGATCGATGCCAAGTGGGACGCGATCGATAAGTTTCTGCATTCCCTCTGTGTTGGGAATCAGCAGTTGAGAGATATCGCGATAGCATTCTGTGCTGCCATCCTTACTGGGCGATCCGACCTTCAAAAGTTTCTCTACTTGTTTGGCAGCGGTGCAAACGGTAAAGGGGCATTCATGAGCTTGTTATCGATGCTAGTAGGTAAGGAAAATACCCACTCGACCACTATGGCAGACCTCAACGGAAACCAGTTTGAACCAGCCAATTTAAAGGGTAAGCGGTTGGTGGTGATGACCGATGAAGATAAGCGGGTTGGTGGTTTGAGTGTTTTTAAATCAGCTACAGGTCAAGATCCGATCCGCTATGAGCGCAAGGGCAAAGATGCAAGTAACTTCATTTTTAAAGGGATGTTCGTAATTGCCGCCAATTCTCCCACCTTTGTCGGTGACTCTAATTTTGCGATTAAACGGAGAAAGCTAGTGCAGCGTCAAGATTAAAAATTAGGGTTGTTAGAATGAGGCAAATCCCAAAATTAGGAACAGAAGGGTGTGTGTGGAATGGCGAAAAAATACATTGTCAGATTGACAGAAGAAGAACGCGCCGAATTGAGACAG
>JANPJH010000174.1:0-4156 GCA_031425415.1 Chamaesiphon sp. VAR_61_metabat_425
CCTGTAGTCCCATCAATGCTGTAATTGCCGTGGAAGTTGCACCCTTAGCACGATTTTCCAACCACCGCCCCAATAGCGTCAAGGTGATAATCATCGCCGTCGCTTCATAATAGACTTCTGCTGATAATCCTTGGGTGGTAAAGTAACGAGGATTTATAGTCACCCAGAGCGAATAGAAAAAAGCGATACTGGTACCGAGGGCAATCAGGGTATTCATATCAGCAGTACGGTGACGAAATGCCTTCCACGCCGATATTTGAAATTCTCTTCCCACCCAAAACTGCACGGGTGATGCCAGAACTAGCTGTACCCAAGGATTTTCGAGCCGAGCTAACCAAGGCGGAAGTGTGAGATTGAAATGGCTCAGACTGCCGATGACGAGCAGGACACTGAGAATTGCACCGATTAAAACTCTGCGCTGAAGATTTCGCTCTTCTAGTTGTTGTTGCCTATCGACCGTATCATCTTCAACGCCCAGATCTGCGGGGATAATTTGTGCCTCATACCCAATATCAACAACTGCTTTGGTAATGATGTTGATATTAGTCTGCTTGGGATCGTAGCGCACAGTTGCTCGATCGCTACTAAAATTGACATTACCTTCCACCACCCCTGGCACATTCAAAAGTGCCCGTTCGATACTGTTGGCACAGGAGGCGCAACTCATCCCTTTGAGTTTAAGATTTAGATCTTCCATATTTTTTCATCTCTTTGCGATTAAATCGGTACCAGATCTTAGGGGTACAGTGGCAATCAAAGGACAAATATCGAGATCGTCTTGCGGAAAACTGGCAAGCAATGTCCAGCGATCTCGGTATCCTTCAAGTTCGACTTTAAATATCATCATTTGTTTGATTTGTGCTTCCAACTGCCCAATTTTATGATCTAGTAAGTCCTGCACAAAAGGACAGGGCAATTCACCACGATTACGCACATCAAGAATTTGCCAGATCTCCTCCAAAGAAAACCCTAGAGATTGAGCTTTTTTGATAAATTGCACTTGTTGAATTGTCTCTGAACTGTAATAGCGATAGCCGTTATCTCTTCTTTCGACGGGATACAACAGTTTCAGCGTTTCGTAGTAGCGTAAAGTACCAACTGAAACGTCAGTTTGCTTGGCAATATCTCCAATTTTTAAGAGCGTGTTTTCAGTCATATTCACCTTTTAATTCTTCAATAAATTCAGTGTAAACTCTCTAGTTAACTAGAGAGTCAAGTCTTTTGAAACCTACATTACAAAGGTTATTTTTTTCATTCCTGAACTCTGTAATTTCTCATCATGCCAGCATCTTCGTGTTCTAAGGTATGGCAGTGGTAGGCAAATAAGCCGCTATATTTCTCAAATTTCATTAGCAGCTTGACTCGCTCACCTGGCATCACCATTACAGTATCCTTAAAGCCCTCATCTACATAACCATCCTTGACAGTTTGCCATCCGGCAGCAAGTTCTGGCAGCACTTGGCGACTAATAACTTGAAATTTCACCCCATGAAAATGGATGGGGTGCGCCATGCCTTTCGCATCCATCATGGCTCCAGGATTAAGTTTATTGATAATCTCCCACTGCTCGATCGAATTCAATTTAACGGTTTCTAGGGGCGTTGCAGCATTCATTTCAAAAAGCTGCCCATTTATCGTCCATTTCATCCCTTGGAGCGCAAGCTCAACCGGACGCGGCTGGGCAGCATTAGTGGCATCTGCTGGACGTAATAGCGGTAGGGCGGCTAGTTTACTAGGAAGTTTCAGCGGTTCTGTTTCTGCTCTATCGATCTTAATGTTGAATAGCTTCATCGCTGCACCGAGTTCAGGGGCATTACCAGACCCCATCATCCCGCCCATGCTGCTACCGCCGACATTCTCAGCTCCAGAAAATACCAGACTATTGAGAGCTAATTCTGTCCCAACTTTTAACTTACTAAAATCTGCCCAAACATCTACCCGCTCACCTGGAGCCAGCATCACGTACTTTCGCTCGACAGGCTGAGTTAGTAAGCTCCCATCGGTACCGATAACGGTCAATGGATTGCCATTACTCCATCCCAGCTTGTAGATGCGTGAATTAGAACCATTAAGAATGCGGAGGCGGTAGACTCGCGTTGCCGCAGCCAGGGTGAAGTCAGGCTTACCATTGACGAAGAGCTGTTCGCCCAAAAAGCCCATCATGCTGCTCATGTCACCCATGCCGCTATTACGTGGGGTACCGATTTTACTGCCCAGATAGAGGAGTTGATTATTAGCATCTAAGGTACGATCTTGAAGGACGATCGGTACTTCATAAGCACCTGCTGGTAGTTTAAGAGCGGCTTCTTCTGGATCTGTCACGATAAACAGCCCCGCCAAGCCAGCATAGGCTTGTTGCCCTGTCAGCATATCTGGATGCGGATGAAACCAGTTCATTCCTGCCCGATTAATCACTTCAAATTCATAGACGTAGGTTTGTCCAGGCTCGATCGCAAATCGAGGATGTCCATCCATGTCTTCTGGCAAAATTAAACCATGCCAATGCACGATCGTGGATTGTCCCTGTGGCAAGTTATTTTGAAAGTTGACTCGCACGCGCTGACCTGTTTGGACGCGAATAATCGGCCCTAGATAACTATCGGGAATGGCAGTCAGGCTAGTTGGGTCGCCTTTGACTAGGGTTGCTGCATACGACCAAACTTGGGTCTGTTGTCCACCCAGGATTTGCACCGTTTTCGGTGCAGCCTGGAGATTAATTTCCAGATCGGGAATGAATTTTGGATTTGGGGTGCGGGCTACAGTGCTCTGTTCGGGTGTCTTCGTAGTAGAAGGTTGGGGCGAACAACTCGATAGTAGGCTGTGCATTCCGCTACTAAGAATCAGTCCACCGACAAAGCCACTTCCTCGCATGAAATTTCGACGAGTAAGGGGATGTTGTTGCGTGGCTTTAATTTGCATATAGATCGCATTCATAAATGCGTCTGTGAGGTTTTTTAATCTGTGAATTTTGACATATTCATCTTCAAATGATGATACTTAGATGCCAAAAGCTTGTTTAACCTGACCCGACCAAGTTTTGATGCGCGACTCGGTTAAATCTCCTTGGTTATCTTCATCGAGTGCTAAACCGATGAATTTACCATCACGTACACCCCGTGACTCACTAAAGTCATAGCCATCAGTCGGCCAAGAGCCAACAGTTTTCCCACCTAGCGCACTGATTTTTGCTTCGAGAATTCCGATCGCATCCATGAAGCTGTCGGGGTAGCCAGTTTGGTCGCCAACTCCAAAATAAGCTACTGTTTTACCTGTAAAATCAATGTCATCCAAGTCAGGAAAGAAATCTTCCCAATCGCTCGACAACTCGCCGACATTCCATGTTGGTGCGCCGATAATCAGATCTTGATAGTCAGTAAAATCATCACCTGTGACATCTGCTATTTCATGGATATCTACAAGATCGGTACCTAGTTGCTCTTGAATCATTGAGGCAATCGATTCTGTTCTGCCTGTTTGGGTACCATAAAAAAGACCAATTTTAGACATATATTTTTTCCATTAAATAATTAGATTTTATACTCAACTCTCTAGTCAACTAGTGAGTCAAGAGGATGAATGAATTTTAATTTGGAAATGTTAATTACAGAGCAGCTTTATACCAAGTTTGATACCATTTCTGCATCTGTCCGATCTCAGCAGTTTGAGCTTTGACAATTGACTCAGCCAATGTCCGAATTTCTGGTGATTTGGTCGTCTGTAACACCATCTGACTCATTTGAGTTGCCATCTGGTGATGGTCACTCATTTGACGTAGAAATTCCTTATCAAAATCAGCGGCATTTTTGAGAGCATTTATATCCATTTTCATACCATTCATGCCATTCATGCCATTCATGCCATTCATCGAACCATCCTTGCCCATCATGCCACTCGTGCCATCACCCATTGCCATCGAGGGAATTTCTGTGTCATAGGCTGTTTTATACAGAGTTGCCATTGTTTGAATCTCGCTCTTTTGGTCTTTGATAATCGATTGAGCGAGTTGTTTGATTTTAGGACGCTTCGCACGGGTGAGGGCTAAATTTGCCATCTCAAGTGCTTGCTTATGATGGGCAGTCATCATTGTCAGAAAATCTCGATCGGACATAGTTTGACTAGATGAGTTGGGAGCTGAACCTACGGCTGGACTGGTCGT
>JANPJH010000175.1:0-4143 GCA_031425415.1 Chamaesiphon sp. VAR_61_metabat_425
GGAATACCCCAATCTCGGCAGCATCTGAGTAGATCTTTGAGCGTATCAACTCCGCGTCGATGACCCATAATCCGGGGTAATCCGCGCTGTTTTGCCCATCTGCCATTACCATCCATGATCACGGCAACATGTTGCGGCAGCCGAGTATCATCCAGATCGGGGGGAAGTTTAACGAGACTGGTGGTTTTGGGAGTCATCAGGGGATGGGAGACGCTAAAACTATCGCTTATCTTCCGGTAACCGTAGGAGCTTGCGAAATATCATCATACCGCGAGAATTCAACTTACGACCCAATGTGCGTAAACTTGGGGCAACAGACTCGCGTTCGACGGTGGGGGCAAAGCGGACTTCGAGTAATTCTTTGAGTTTAGTACTAGTGAGGGGTCGATCGAGGGTACCTGATTCGGCGAGGGAGATCGAACCTGTTTCTTCCGAGACGACGATGCACAGACAATTGTTGACTCGTTCGGTAATTCCCATCGCCGCACGGTGACGAGTGCCCAATTGGCGGGAAGCAGTTCGATCGGATAATGGCAAAATCACTCCGGCGGCAACGACTCGATCGCCGCGAATAAATACCGCTCCATCGTGGAGTAAGGTACTATTTTGAAAAATTGTCTGAAGTAATTCCTTCGATAACTCCGCATCTAATTTGACCCCTGGCACGGCAAAATCTCGCTCGTCCATCGTGCCAGTGGTTTCGAGCATCATTAGAGCACCAATCCGTTGTTGGGATAGCTCCTTGACGGCATCGACAATTTCATCGATCGCTCGATTGGGTGCATTGCTAACGCGACGGTTGGGGCGGATTAATAACAGGAGATTCCCCTTGCCTAATTGCTCCAGAAAGCGGCGAAATTCGGACTGAAACACCACAGACATCGCCAGTGCCGCCCCAACTACCAATTTGTCCAAAACGAAGCTCAGGAGCCGAAATTGACACCGTTCGCTGATGACGGCAGTCACCATCAACACAATAAGCCCTCGCACCATCCAAAGTGTCCGGCGATCGCTGACCGCCAGTAGCACTAGAAAAGTGAGGGCAATTACTAATCCCAGGTCAAGACTTTGGAGTAACCAGGATTCTGTGAACTGGGAGTCAAACCCAAATCCCAAAGCCATTACCAATTTATCCACTACAACCAATGCCTAGATTCTATGCCACTTCGGAGCAGAAGGGCAACGGATCGTGAGTTAAGTTATTGAGTCGGGGCTAAATATTTAGTAGTTGAAGGAAGATGACTGGCACCGGAATCAAGATCGAAATCGTAATTGCTAACATCAGGATTCCCAAGGCATCGCGCCAGTGATTGAGTTCGGAGACATCATTGAGGGCGGGTTCGTCGATGGCAGGAATTAACGAGATGGCGATCGCCAGAAATAATAAATCGGTATTGCCAAATCCCGAAGCTTTGAACCGGATAAAGCCGAGAATTAATAACACAACTTTACTCAACTGACTGACGATCGCGCTAGGTTTTTGACCGAACATAGCATGAACGATGTGTCCGCCGCTCAGTCGGCGCAAGGGCATCAGATCGATCGTTAGGATTAGTAGGCTAAAATAAGCCGCGATCGCCACATTGTGGAGATCGATCGCCATGTCTGAGCCAAATTTACTACCCAAGGCTAGTTTACTCAAGACGGAAAATAGCAGCGAAAAGCGCGGATCGATCGAGTGAAAGCTAAATAGTGTCGCCTTGGGATCTAAGGGCACCGTTTGCGAGTGCGCCAGTCCCCACAATAATAGCGGAATTGCCACGGCTAAACCCAAGCTCGATGAGACAAACCCCAGATCGAAGACGGCTTGGCGATTGGGAATGGGCGATCGCAGTTGCACCAAGCAACCACAGGTGCCCGGTAAGAAGGGCAGGGGGATAAAATAGGGAAAAGTACTATCGATTTTGTAAAACTGAGCCACTAAATACCGTCCGACATCACGAATCCCTAAGCTAGCGACGATACTCAGCCCATAAGGTAAACCAGCCTGAATAATTTCGCCAATTTGCCCCGTATGTGCGCGGACTAGTGCCGCCCCAAGGTAGGTGGTAGAAGCTAATGCCAAGCCTAATAAAACTAGCCCGATCGTCCGTTCCAGCCACCACTGCGACGGCGTATTTTTCACTGGTGGGGAATTAGGTACCAGCGCGAAAAAAGGCTTGCCAGTCGAAAGACTATATTGAAATAAGATAAAGAACCTATCGCCAAATAACCGCTCGACATTCTGTTTAATCGTCGTATAAGCCGCATCCGAATCAGTCCGCAATTTACCCCGACATAATACTGCTTGCGGACGATACTCAATCTTTTCGAGAAAAAAGATATTCCAGGCAAAACAAGTCCGTAAGGTGGCTTCTTCTGCTGAATCGATCGGCCGGACGGAGGTAGTCGGTTCCGGCTGCTCAGGCTCCGCTTGGGGCAAACTCTCGGCCGAATTACTCACCGGATCGACCTGAGCTGGCGTGGGTTTTTGCCGGCGGCGATCGAGCAATCGCCAGTAAATAAACCAGCAAATCGAGCAGACTACCACAGCAAATGGGAAGGGTGGAATTTGCTTACTATAGGCGATTGTTGCCCCAGTTAAAACTGGTGGAGTCATCAGCACCGACCATAATAACCATAATGGGGTTGTGACAAGCTGGCTAACAGTTTGTCGCAGCACAAGATAGGTAAAAATGCCTGATAGCAGCAGAATAAGTAGTAAAGGCATCCACATGGATAAAATTATGAGTAATCGAGCGGTATCTAACTAAATGTGGCTAGCAATCGGTAGTAAACTGAAATCCGTTTAGCTATAGTTATTGATCGGCTTTCGGGAAACGGAATAGGGAAAACCGCAGTCGTTTTGGGATCGATCTCACCACTAGTTAAGGCTATCGCCAATCCATGTCACCTTAGCACTAGCTTGCAGATCCTGGCTAGTGATGAAAAATTGCTAAGATGCGAATGATAGCAGAGTACGCGCTCTTATGCCGCCAGAATCAAATTTGTCACACTCATCACTTTCGATCGCCGCTCCTACTGGTAAGCTACCAAAGGAGATCTTGCCAGGTATTTTTGCCTTTCCACCTAACCGCGACACTTTAGGCGGCACGGCTTATCTGATTGTCACTCCCGCAGGAAATATCTCGATCGATAGTCCAGCCTGGAACGATGTCAATCAACAGTTTATCGCCGATCGGGGTGGATTGACTTGGTTGGCACTTACCCATCGTGGCGGCATTGGTAAAACCACTACCATCGCCACTCACTTCGGCTGTGAGGTACTGATTCAAGAACAAGAAGCTTACTTGCTCCCAGAACTTAAAGTTACTACCTTTCAAAACACCTTTAACATTAACGATGCCATCTACCCGATCTGGACTCCCGGACACTCGCCCGGATCGTCTTGCATCTACTATTGTAGTGCCGGAGGTGTCCTATTTACCGGCAGACATCTATTGCCGAATCAATTGGGCGAACCTGTCCCGCTCCGCACGTCCAAAACTTTCCACTGGCGGCGACAACTCCAGAGCGTCGAGCAGATCTGGCAGCAGTTTCCCTCCCAGCAGCCCCTAAGACATATTTGTCCCGGTGCTAATATCGGCTTGCTCAGAGGCAAAGGCTCGATCGAGTTATGAGTTTCCTAGTTTGGCGAGTGGCTCAATACCAGTCCCCAATTCTGCTACAGTAAATAAGCGAGATCTCATTATTGGATGCGATCGCCTAACATTTTTATACCTGCTATTTAAGGCACTAAATATGGACTTTGATTTTCGACTGTTGATCGTCCTAGCTCCCCTCGCAGCAGCCGCTGGTTGGGCAGTATTTAATATTCTCCCCGCCGCTCTCAAACAAATCCAAGGACTTCTGAGCGACAAAAACTAAGCAAGACTAAGACTAGGGATTAGAAGTCATGGGTGATTAACAGAGCGGTTCTCTACTCGAATATCCCCCTATTCCCTAACCCCTATTAAGGTGAATGTTTGTACTAGTAGATTGACGAATTTGCGACTTTAGATTCATAGCTCCAAGTTTACGCCCAGGGGAGGGTGGATGCACAATCAATTGAACTTAACACCGGCCAGACCCTACCCCGCAGCCACTAGGTGAAAGCAATGCATACGCCACGAAGTAAAAATAACCAAAATACGCCGGGAGTTT
>JANPJH010000176.1:0-16970 GCA_031425415.1 Chamaesiphon sp. VAR_61_metabat_425
ATCTACAACAATCAGAACTGCTAGCAATCATCGAAACATCCTTAAAGTCTTAACTATTTAAAATTCAACAGATTGATATACTAAATCATAGGTTACAAATTCATAGTTGAGCGAAAAGTATTTTTGACCGATTGTTACCCCCAACTTTTAATTGGGTAGATGTCTTTGTGCGATCGGTTAGCTGAGTAGTCCTCTAAGCACCGGAGAAACTAAAAATGACTTCTAGAAATGTATTTCCAGCATTGGATAAACATGTCCCGAGCCGGGGCGATATGGCTGTGAAAGACCCGATCGCCTACAAAGCGACACGAATCATGGCTAGCGTTTTTAATGCTACTCAAATGGGATTAGCCGAAGCTTATATTAACGGTTTAGAAATACCAGATTCGGTCTTTCGATCGATCTTTCATCTATCGATGCCGATTTTGTTTAAACACGCGCCAGGGTTAGTTGCTCCTTATGAATGGGTGCTAAAAGAATCAGACCGATTTGCCGAATCTTCCCGCGAACTGATGAAGATTCAGTATGATTTACCCCAAGCGATGCTGAATCAAATGTTAGGAGATTGGCAAGTTATCTATCCCAAGTACAGTATGGGATTGTGGGAACGTGGAGCTACCGATCTAGAAACATCTCAAATGCACATGATCGACCAAGTAATCGAGCGACTAGGCATCAACGATGGCGATCATATTTTAGATTTTGGCTGCGGCTGGGGCTGTGTTCCCAACTACATTATGTCCAAGTTCCCCAATGTGCGCTTCACTGGGCTGAATTTAAGTCATCAACAGTGCGAGTATATGCGTCACAAAATGCAAGATCCACAGAGTTATCTGAGTTCAGGTCGATTCACACTGCATGAAGGTGATTTGAATGAGGCGCAGTTTGCCGAAAAGTTCGATAAAATTATCTCGATCGGCGTGTTCTGTCATGTTGGCAATCTAACTAATTCTTTCCAAAAATTAGCCTCTTTTCTCAAGAGTGACGGTAAGGTGTTCATTCATATCATTACCGCCCGCATCCCCAATAATATGTCATCGGGGTTCACGCACAAGTATATTTTCCCACACGGCCGCTACTGGAATTATGATGCAATTCCCACTCATAATCGCGATCTACAAACTATCGATCGGTGGTATCTAAATGGCTTAAACTATCACAAAACAATGACAGAATGGCTGAACCGATTTGATGCGGCGCAAGCAACTGTCAACTCGCTCGACTATGGGATGGACTATGCTAAGTTCCGACGAATCTGGCGGTTTTATTTATTGATGTTGGGCACAATTTTTGCAACTTGCGATGGTGAATACAATGGCAATGGTCAATATCTGATGACTCATGCTTAAATTAACCTGAGTCGATCCTGTTGGCGCGACTGAAATAACGCGGAGGTTTCCGACCCAGGTAATTTCAGTCGCCTTGTAGAATAATCAAAAAAATGTCCGAAGTATTGCTCCAGGATCGACTACCTAGCAACCCACGTTACAATCTCTACTCCATTCCGTCGATCGGTGCAAAGCCCTGCCGTTGAATATTCTCCGTCACTGTGCGGGGATCGAGGAATTGCAGCAAATAATCTGGCCCACCAGCTTTGGAGCCAACTCCCGATAATTTATAGCCACCAAAGGGCTGTCTGGCAACGATCGCCCCTGTAATCGTTCGATTAATATACAGGTTGCCCACTTCAAATTCGGCTTTGGCGCGATCGATATGGGAGGGTGTGCGGGAGTAAAGTCCACCTGTGAGAGCAAAGTTGGTACCATTAGCAATCTCTAAGGCTCGATCGAAATCCTCAGCTTTGATCACCGATAAGACTGGGCCAAAGATCTCTGCCTGAGCGAGACTAGACTGGGGATCGACATCAGTGAAAATGACTGGGCCGACGAAATAGCCCGTATCTGGCGCGGGTAGTTCTAGGGCGAGAGTAGCTGAGAGCTTGCCCTTGGCAATGGTATCGCGAATCCGCTCTTGTGCAGCGGCATCGATGACGGGGCCAACTTTAGTTCCAGGATCGGCAGCATTGCCGACATTTAACGATCTAGTCGCCTCTACCAGTCGCGCCACAAACGCATCGTAAATTGGTGCTAACACGATCGCACGGGAACAGGCGGAGCACTTTTGACCGCTGTAGCCAAAGGCGGAAGCGACGACTCCTTGCACTGCTTGATCTAAATCGGCACTTTCTTCCACAATAATCGCATTTTTACCGCCCATCTCGGCAACTACTCGTTTCAAGTGCTGTTGACCAGGTTGAAGGATGGCGGCACTGGCGTAGATTTGACACCCGACTTCCTGGGAGCCGGTGAAGACAATCATCTGCACGTCGGGATGTTTGACTAGATGGGCACCAACAGTGGAGCCACTACCGGGGACATACTGGAATACCCCTTTGGGCATCCCAGCATCGACGAGGATTTCACTCAGCTTGGCGGCAATGACTGAGGTTACTGCGGCTGGTTTGAGTAAGACACAGTTGCCAGTGACCAGAGCCGCAACGGTCATTCCGGTAGGAATGGCCAAGGGGAAGTTCCAGGGCGAAATTACTAGCACAATCCCCTTGGGACGATAGAAGTAGCGATCGCTCTCTCCGGCAACGTCGTAGACGATTTCTGGATCTAATCGCTCCATTTCCGCTGCATAATACCGACAGAAATCCGCCGCTTCGGATACTTCGACATCTGCTTGCTGCAGTGGTTTACCTGCCTCAAACACCATCCAGGCGTTGAGTTCGTGGCGACGCGCTTCTAATAAATCTGCTGCCCGTCGGAGGATGGCGGCACGTTCTTTCGCTGGTGTGCGTTGCCAGGTTTTAAAGGCGGTTTTGGCGGCGGCGATCGCTAGATCTGCCTGGGGGATATCGATTTGACCGATCGATCCGACTATTTCGGCTGTGTTTGATGGATTGACAGATGGAATTGTCGTTGCTGTCTGTACCCGCTCGCCATCAATTAGGGGTGAATAGGTTTTCCCAAACTGCGCTCTGACTGACACTAGGGCGGCATTTGCCGTAGATCGCTGGTGCTCGATCGCATAATCTGTATCTGGAGCGGGATCGATCCGTGTCACCGTCGCATTAGATGAGGGCAGCGACAAGGGTTTAACCTCACGATTGTCTCGATCGCCCATCCCCCAAACCGGAGCCACTAATAGTCCTTCCAGCGGTTGCTCTGACACACTTTGGCGCAAGAAAGAGCTATTGGCAGTATTCTCTAATAACCGCCGAATTAGATAAGACATCCCCGGAATGAGGTCGCCGTAGGGACAATAAACCCGCACCCGATACCCCTGCTGGGCGAGGGCGGTAGCTAAATTATCAGCCATGCCATAGAGGACTTGAAATTCCAGGTGGCGCGGCGGAATATTTAGGGCGATCGCGATCGCGATCGCGTGAGCCTGAGATCGAACGTTGTGGCTACCGATGGCGGCGTAGAGATGCTCGTGATGTTCCAATAGCAGTTGGGTCATCCGCTCGAAATTGGCATCTGTCGAAGATTTATGGTTATAAACAGGAGTCGGCCAATGATTTTGGCGGGCGATAATCGTCTCTTGATCCCAATAAGCCCCTTTGATTAATCTTACCGAGATCGGTTTACCCCGTTGTTTCGCCCAGAGAATTAGCTCCTGTAAATCTTGATAGCTATCTCGCAGGTAGGCTTGGAGGGTGATGCCAATATCGGTGCGATCGCGAAACTCTGGTTCCATCAGCAGTGATTTAAGCACCGCCAGCGTCGCGTTTTTATAGCGATACTGTTCCATATCAAAATGCACAGCAGACCCCAGTTCCTGGGCCTTCCGGAGCAGAATCCGCACTCGATCGCTGACCCGCGCCTGGGAACCTTGGACATCTAGCGGATCGAATTGGGAATAAAATGCCGTCAGTTTAACTGAAACCTGGACTGGGGCTATATCTACCTGCTCGGCAAGATTAACATTAAAGGCGGCGGTGAGCTGTGCCATTAATTCCAAATAGCGATCGAGGTAAGATTGGGCTTCCGGTTCGGTAATTACCGCTTCTCCCAATAGATCGATCGTAAAGGTCATCGACTGTTTGCGGAGTCGATCGATACTTTTAAGTGCCTGCTTGAGGTTCTCGCCAGCGATGTATTTGCGGGCTAAAGTTTCGACGGCGGTGGATAGAGTAGTGGCGGCAACTTGTCCCGGCATTGATTCTGGAGCGGTAAAGTTGAGCAACCCCTTGAGTGCCTGGGGTAATTCTACTGCCGGATCGCTCAAGTATTCTTGAAGGTGACGGGCAATTTCGGCTTTGGTGCTCAAAGCTGGTAAACAATCAATCAACCGGAATAACTGCACCCGCAAACTGGGATTATCCATCGTCCAACTGAGGAGCTTATCATCCCACCGGAATCGATCCTGCACCTTGGCAAAGATCGATCGCTTTTCGGTGGTTGCTGCTAGTAACTGATGGGCAATAGCTTGAGTTTTTTCTTCGTAGGCAGAAGCAGTCATCAATTCGGCACTGGAACGAGCTGGATTAACAATCATTAAATAACTTCCTCAGGAACGATCGTTAATTCCACTATTTTAATGTTCGGGTCTTGAGACGACAAGACCCGATCTACCTAATCTATTGACTCAATTATCTCTGAGTTATTTGATGCTGTATGAGCCGTTATTGTTCGCTGTCACTGCCTCCAAGATGGAATCTAACGTCGGCAAGTTTTCTGGCTTTAATTCTGCTGGAACCGCCGCTGCTGGAGTGTCAGAAATCGGATTTCGGGACATAATTAGCGCGATCGCCCGACTGACGTTATCGGGGAAGATCGTCACCAAAGCATTGTCTGGAGCATTATCTAATGCCCATTCGATCGCCTCAGCCTCATTGAGCATAATCGAATGGGGGACTAGCTCATTGGTGGCGGTAGTAACCTGCTCGATGCCTTGGACAATTAACTCGGCGGTATCGCCCCAAGCCCTGCCTCGGTTATCATCATCTTCCTTGACGATAATTCGATCGAAGAATGTTGCCGAAAGCTTACCTAGTTCGATTAAATCTCGATCGCGACGATCGCCTGGTCCGCCGACAACGCCAATGGTAGGGCCAGTCCAGTTTTGGACAAAGCTGCCTACTGCTGCATATCCGGCGGGATTATGGGCATAATCTACCAGTGCATGATAGCGTCCCAGGTTAAATAAATTCATCCGGCCGGGGGTTTGCTCTGTGGAGGCTTTGAAGGTACGGAGGGCGGCGCGAATATGCTCGACATTCATGCCTTGGACAAAGGCAGCGAGGCAGGCAGCAAGGGCATTGGCAATCATGAACGGTGCCCGTCCGCCCAATGTCAGCGGGACTAGCTCTACTTTCTCGATCCGGTGAACCCAATCCTGCTGTAGAATTGCCAGGTATCCATCAGCATAAACTGCGGCAATTCCGCCCCGCTGAACGTGCGATCGCACTAATGGATGATCTGGATTCATCGAGAAGTAAGCCACCTTACCAGGCACATCCTTAGCCATGGCGGCAACTCGCTCATCGTCGGCATTCAGCACTGCATAACCATCGGGATGGACAGTTTCGGCGATTACGCCTTTGACTCTAGCCAATTGATCGATCGTCTCAATGTCTCCCAAGCCTAAATGATCGGCTGCGACATTCAAGACTACGCCCACGTCACTCTGTTCAAACGCCAAACCCGATCGCAAAATACCGCCGCGTGCAGTTTCGAGGATGGCAATATCCACCGTCGGATCTTGCAGAATAATTTGGGCACTTTGCGGCCCCGTAGTATCGCCTTTTTCAACCAACCGATTGCCGATATAAATGCCATCAGTCGTGGTAAAGCCCACACTATCATAAACCTGACTGAAGATATGGGCAATTAGCCGAGTTGTCGTAGTTTTACCGTTGGTGCCAGTAATTGCCACAATCGGAATCCGCGTGGGGTTTCCCGGCGGAAAGAGCATCTGAAGAATTGGCGCAGCCACATTGCGACCGACTCCTTGACATGGGGATACATGCATCCGTAATCCAGGTGCCGCATTGACTTCAACGATCGTGCCATCCACTTCGGCGAGGGTCTTGGTGATGTCTGTCGTAATGACATCAATCCCGGCTACATCCAGCCCGATAATATGAGAAACTCGCTCTGCCAGCCACACAGTATCGCGGTGGATCTCATCGGTGCGATCGATCGCAATCCCGCCTGTACTCAGATTAGCGGTTGCCCGTAGGTAGCAAACTTGGTCTGCTGGCAGAATGGTATTGAGAGTGTAACCTTGACGGTTGAGCATTTCATCAGTCGAGTCATCCAATTCGATCTGGGTCAGCATATTATCGTGACCCTCACCGCGACGAGGATCTTGGTTCTCCCGCTCGACTAGGGCAGCGATGGTATCGATGCCATTACCGACCACATGGGCTGGCACCCGCTCTGCCACTGCCACCACTTTATGATTGACCACCAAAATCCGATGATCTCGTCCTTGGTAGAAGTGTTCGACAATCACCCCCTTGGAGATATCCCGCGCACGATCGTAAGCTATGCCGGCGTGTTCCCAGTCTTTAATATCGATCGTAATCCCTCGACCGTGATTCCCGTTTAAAGGCTTAATCACAATCGGATAGCCCAACTTATCGATCGCCTCTTCTAGCTCGCCAAAGGAATAAATCGTCATCCCTAACGGAACGGGAATCCCCATGCTGGCTAAAATTTTCTTGGTTTTTTCCTTATCACAAGCCAGCTCCACCCCCAGAATATTCGTGCGGGAAGTCAGCGCAGCTTGAACCCGTTTTTGATATTTGCCGTAGCCAAGCTGGAATAAGTCGCATGACTCTAAGTGCATCCAGGGAATCCCCATCGTTTGGGCTTCTTTTACCAATGCCTCTGTACTGGCACCCAGGGCTGCTTCGGTCCGCATCTTAACTAAGTCAGCCAAATCTCGATCGAGTTCGGCTTTGGGATATGTCCCCGTCTCGACAATACTCTGACACAGCCGGAGGGCGGCTCTAACGGCATATCGCCCTGCTGTTTCGAGTTGGTACTCGATCGCCACTTGATAGACACCCGCAGTCGCCGTCTCGCGGGTGCGACCAAATCCGACGGGCATTTCGGCTAAGGTTTGTAATTCCAGAGCTACATGCTCTAGAATATGCCCCATCATCGTGCCTTCCCGCACCCGACTCAAGAATCCTCCCTTACAGCCGGGGGAACAATAGTGCTCCTCTAGGCTGGGCAAAACCGCTACCAGATTGTCATAAAATCCAGGAATGAGCTTAGAAGATTTATCGGCTAGTTCTTCCAAATCTAGCCGCACGAGAATCAGCTTTGAGCGACGAATGCTCCAGTAGTTCGGACCTCGAAGCGTTTGAGTTTGGAGAATTTTCATATGTTGAAGAAGAAGCTAGATCTGAAACTTATATAATTCGATGGCGACTTAAAACTAGCAGTAACCTTTATGTTTCTAAGATGATGTTCGCAACATGAATGAGTTGAGGCATCTTTGCTTACACTATAGCCAGACTTAATGTTAATCAACGGAGCATTTCTGAAATTAAGCCATTTCAGGTATTGTGGAACTAGTCTAAAAATAAAAATAGCTGTTTTATACTGGCAGTTTGCCGATGGGCAGCCGCTAAAGGCAGAAATTTGTTAATCTGTCTGTAAAAATGGGCACTTTAATCTGAATATTCAACACTCAATTTTTTTAAAAGATATTCGTGTATACCTCTTAGTTAATTTCAATTTGAATCCCTGATTCTGTATCCACTGCTACCTATTAGCTAAGATTGCCAAGCAGGGTAGTCGATCGCTGGAGAATTGCCTAATCTCGCAAAACAATCCGATGTTGATAGTGATAGCGATCGCCATGACTCAACACATGAACGGTGAGGTTGTGTAGACCGATCGGCGAGTTTTCGCCAGCTAGATGATAATTTGTATAAGTCAATTCGCCTGGATCGATGACGGTGATGGTGCCTTTGCCGATGACTTCAAAGGTGCCATCGTCCTCAAAAGCAGCACAGGTGTCTTCGTCAATCCCAAGCCCCAATTTATCAGGATGGGCGGCGATCGCACTCATCAATCTTGCCATCCGATTGCGATTGTGGAAATGTTGATCCACCAGCAGTTCGGGAATAATCCCTAACCCATCAGTTAAATCGACTAAGGAGCGATTCGGCGATTCCCCACTACTCCCCCCAGAAATCATCTTGTCCCCAACGATTGCCGCCCCAGCACTCGTTCCCGCCATGACGAGATTGCCGTGTTTAATTCTGTGTTGGATGGATGCGATAAACTTGCTACCGCCAATTAGATCCCGCAGCCGCAATTGATCCCCCCCAGTGATAAACACCCCAGTACAGTTGGCTAAAACATTTAACCAGCGTTCTTCGTCACACTCGTTCGGCTGCCGAATATCCAGGATCTGTACTTGTGGGACACCCATGCCCTTAAAGATCTGGTAATAGCGATCGCCAACGACGCTAGGTTCTTGTGATGCACAGGGGATGATGCCAATTGTCGCTAGCTTGCCACCAGCACTTTTAAAGAAGGCGGTTAATATGCCGCATCCATTGACCTTATCTTCTGCTCCACCAATAACCATAACTGGATAATGGGTAGAAACTGCCATAGATTTTTGAGCTAGAAAAGGCGTTAATTCAAGCATAAAATGACTCCAAGTCTTTCATCATATCACCTTATGGGTTTGGGCTTTAGGGTTTGGGTTTTAGGGTTTGGGTTTTAGGGTTTGGGTTTTAGGGTTTGGGCGGGAGACTTGCGTCCTGTTCTTACCCTTTACCCTTTGCCCTTTACCCTTTACCCTTTACCCTTGATCAACCAACCCCATACTGTCCAGTCAATTTATTGAGTTGCTGCACCAACAGGCTCAAAAACAGCCCTACGTCTGTGACAACGCCAATTGACTCGATCGAGCCGCGATCGCTTAACTTCGTCACAACTGCTGGATTAATGTCGATACAGACCATTTTCACACCTGCGGGGGTCATATTACCCACGCCGATCGAATGCAGCATACTCGATAACATCAAAATCAGGTCGGCACCTTCAATCAAACGGGCATAATCCGCTTGTGCTTCGACTAGATCCATCTTCGTATCGGGTAAGGGACCATCATCTCGAATCGATCCGGCGAGGGAAAAGGGGACATTATTTTTAACGCATTCGTACATTACCCCACTCCGTAAGACACCCTGCTCGACCGCATTCGCAATACTACCACAGCGACGAATCGTATTAATTGCCTTGAGGTGGTGGCGATGTCCCCCATGTACGGACACACCACGCTGCATATCGACACCCAAAGAGGTGCCCATTAATGATTGCTCGATATCATGAACGGCGATCGCATTACCGCCTAAGAGGGCGTGGACATAACCTTCCCGAATCAATTGATTTAAGTGTTCGCTACCACCAGTATGGATTACCACTGGCCCCGCAACAACGGCGACTTTGCCACCGCGATCGCGAATCCGCCGCAAATCCCAGGCAACCTGTTCTACTACTAGTTCTACCCGCCGCTCGCTCGACACCCCAGCCCCCATGAAGCTGAATTCTTCAACGTTCTTTTTCAGTGTCGTGGCACTGCGTTTGGTGCGAATGCCGGAGCTACCCACTACCACCGCTTCACCCACCTGTAAATCTCGCAGTAGCTTACACCTGGCAACTGCGCCTGTGGGCGTTTGAGTCACGGCAATTGCTCCATCCATCCGTTGTCCCTGCACCTTGATCCAGTGCCCGGCGATCGAGACTTCGGTTGGGTAGATCGTGGTCGCATAGAAATCATCAGCAGCCACACCTGGCAGGGTCACAGCGGCGAGATTAGCATCCGAGGTTTCATCCAGAACATTTATTGCCCCCAAGTCGATTAATTGCCCCATAATATCCGCCATCACCGCAGCATCTGGAGCCGAAACTTTGACCTCTGCCATCGAGGTATCTAACCGCTGTTCGCCGAGACTAAAGTTGACGACTTGAAAACTCCCCCCTCCGGACACGATTGTATCTAGGGCTTGATTAACCAACCCTGAATCTAATAAATGACCCTCGAGTTGGATCGTGCGGCTTTGAATCGCAGACAATTGGGGCGACTGTTGGTGCGGTTCTGTCACTTTAAGGGTCAAGCATTTTGCCGCACCACCCGCTTTGAGGAATTCTGACAGGGGAGTTTCGACAACAGTAAAGCCGCGCTCTGCTAATACTTGATTCAAGCCATCGCTGACTTTATTCATCACTACCACCCGGTCGATATTTACCGTATTACAGGCAAAATTAACCGCATCTGCTTCCTCAATGGCAATCCGTTTCTCAGCGGGAACGCGTAACTCAATCAGTCGGTTGGAATAGGTGTCAAAAGCCGCCGGGTAATATAACAAATACCCATCCGTCAGCGGACAAAAGCAGGTGTCCAGATGATAAAACCGGCGATCTACCAATCTTAAAGACAACACTTCCACATCCAACCACTTAGCCAAGTAAGGATGAGAATCGAGTTCCGATCGAAAGCCATAACCCGCCCATAGCCAGTTACCACCCCGATCCATTAACGCATCCCCAGCCCCCTCAAACGGCAAACTTTTGGGTAACAGATGCACCTTATAGCCCTGGCTTTCAAACCACTGTTGAAAATAAGGTTCTTCACCCTGCCGTTCGGGATGGAAAAAGCGACTGAGGACGACTGTATCGCCCAATATCAGCCCCGCATTTGCTGTAAATACCATATCTGGCCAGCCTTGCTGCGGTTCGACTAGCTCGATCGTTGCGTATGTTTGCAAGACTTGGTAAAGCTTATCCCACTGCGCCTCCGCTTGATCGCGCGAAGAGCGATGAATATTGCCTTCCATCCACGGATTAATCACGTAATCTACATCGTAATGATGGGGAGCACACATCAGTATTCGCATTGCATCAGTCATACTTAAATTAATATTGAACGGGATTTTGTTGGGAGTTGGCACTTCTGCGGAGGCAGTCGCTGGCCGCAAGCGCAGAGCTTGCGCTTTGCGCTTGCGGCTACAATTAGTGAGCGGAGTCGCGACAACCAGATCTCAACTTTCCCAGTATAGGTTAAAGAGAATTGTCTAAAAAATATAAAAAGACTATCAATCTATTCCTTTTTGTGAATCAGTAACTTACAATACAGTTATGTGTTAGATCGCTCCAAATCTACGGTACGTTAGAGTTACGGAACGTCTGCTTATTTGATGTTCCAATTAATACATGGAGACATGATTATGCTTGTAATTCATCAATATTGCATCACTGACTTTCAAGATGAGGTTCGTGCTTTGGTGGCGCGAGGCTCGGTAGGCCGACAGCAGCGGATCTATGAACTGCGGAAACATTTTGGCGATCGCCAATGGCAGGACATTGAGCACTTATTAGCAGAAGATGACTATTTGTTGCGAGGTTATATTATCGATTTAATCGGCAAAGAGTCCTGGCTAAACGACTGCTAAGACATAAGACGACATAAGACATCGTAATTGTTTTGACTGGCTAATCATTCCCATTAGGTTGGGGCTTATCAATATTTGCTTCGCCAACGAGGTAGGCAATGGCGTAGGGGCTATCCACCTTGGTTGATGCTTTCCTAATTTCTAGTCCAATCACATTGGCATCTTCGTCGTAATCTAATACCAGTCCAGGCGAGATTTGAGCTGTTTGCTCGACAGTCGTTTCGATGAAAGTAATTTGTAAAATATCCTTGTGTGGGTCATAAAGAACTTTCATTAGACATTAATATCCTTTGCGGTGGTAATGGACTAATCTTTAGGTATTCTTGGCGATTTGCTCGTTTATTCCCTTTAGTCAGAAATCCACTTCCCTCATCCTATCTATAGGTGAGACAGGTCTAATGTATCAGGGGTAACAAAAATCTGCGATCCTCATCCTTCGATCGAAAGATCCAGGTTCATCTGTGTTGATGAAGTAGGGACAATTGATGAATTGCCTCCACTTCTGAACTGGGCTATATTCGGCAACTTTTAAGTTGAGGCTTATCGACATTTGCTTTTCCCACTTCGTGGGAAACAAGATGGGGTCGATCCACTTTTGTGGATGCCTTGGCAATTTCCAAGCCAATCACATTCCCATCTCCGTCATAATCTAATACCAATCCTGGGGCGATTTGAGCCGTTTCCTCAACGGTCATGGCGATGAAAGTAATCTGTAAAATATCCTTGTCTGGGTCATAAAGAACTTTCATTAATGCTGTATCCTCTGCTGTGATGATGTCTATTCACGGGGCTTTCTGCCCGGTGTCACCTAATTATAAATCGAGCTAGATCGATTACCGACTGCTCCTGTGGAGCAGAGGGGCTATACTAATTGATAAATCTCTAGCGCGATCGATTTATGCCAAAACCTGAAGGTGCGTTCTCCGATCATTCATTGTCACATAATACCATTTTGCCGATCGGTGTCTATGCCCTGTCAGGACTTGCGGCTGATGGAGATTGCCTACTGGCGATCGATACTGTACGCGGATATCTAGTTTCTGTCGATCCATACACCAACAATACAATTATTCTCAATTCTCGCCACGTTTCGGACTGGATTGGGGTAACTGGATTGACGCTTGGGGAGGATAGATGCTGGTTTGCTAAGGGACAGGAAGTACTGTGGTGCGTTGGCGTAGCCTCTCCTGAGGAGAATCGTCAAACCTTCGCCCCAACAATTTTTACGCGCTTGCCCTATCCAGTCACGGGGGTTGCCGTCTGGGAGTCAACTGTGTATGTGAGTTGCCAGAAATCTGGCTATATCCATGTGTTTGACCAAAATACGGGCGAACTGCTGCGGAAGATCCCCCAGCCTGGAGTGGGTACCGAAACGCTGACAGTGGATCGAGATGCGCTCTGGGTATGCGATCGAGCCGAGCAAACTGTCTATTGTCTCGATCGGACCACCGGAGCAATCCAATTTAGCGCACTCACGCCCTTTAGTTCGCCAACTGGCATCGCCTTTTATGCTCCCAGGGACGGGGCGGAGCCGATTTGCTATATTGCCTATGCCGATGAAGAAGCTTACATTCGGGACGATCCCAATGCTAAATTCCCCTACCAATTAACCTTCCGCGATCGCACTTTCATTCATCCCTTACACATCCACTACAATCCCACCGGGCACTACACGCTCTCCAACGGGTATTTGATAGAACTATCTTACGTCGAAGAATTTCTCCCCCTCGAAGCGGTCACACTCAACAACGTAGAATGGCGAATTGCCTTACCATCCGATACTCTCCGTCAGCGAGTGCGCCATGTGGAACCGATCGGGAGTGAGTTTACGATCGAAGAACAGGATGGACAAAAAGTTGCCGTCTTCAAATTCGATCAAATTGAAGCCCATCAAGGTGGACTGATCGGCTGGAAGGCGATTATCGAAATGTACGGACTCAAGTATTCCCTCGCCCCTGCTGATATTGAAGATGGCCCAACTTTACCAACCGAACTAGAACAACGCTATCTAGTCGATGACGACGATTTAGCCATGGATACAGAAACGATGCGTCAAGCAGCCACGGAAGCCGCTGGTACGGAAACAAATGTGCTGCGGAAGATGCTCAAAATCCGCAATTATGTCTACGACAGGCTTTCCTATGGCATCCAGCCCCGGATCGATACTCCCGATGTTGCCCTTGCGCGTGGGGTCGGCTCCTGCGGTGAATATGTTGGAGTTTTACTCGCCCTCTCGCGCCTGAATGGGATTGCCTGTCGGACGATCGGCAGGTATAAATGTCCCCCCTACCCCGATCGGCGAAATATGCCCCTTCAGCCCGATTTTAACCATGTGTGGTTGGAGTTCTATGTGCCAGGGATTGGCTGGCTGCCAATGGAATCGAATATGGACGACACGATCGAACGGGGACCATATCCGCAACGGTTTTTCATGGGTTTAGCCTGGTATCACACCGAAATCGGCAAAGGGATCTCGTTTGAAAAAATGAAGGCTGATGATAAACCCGAACATATCTCGATGGGAGATTTAGCCATCAACCATATTCGCTTTCGGATCTTGAATGAACTAATTCCGGGAGATATTAGTGAGTAGGTTTGTGCCATAGATAGAGACTCGGAAAGTATTTTAGTGTTGGCATGAATGCAGTCGAAATTGAAGAAGCCGTCTCTAGGCTTGCCGAAGCACCTTTTGACCCAGAAGAGTTTCCTTTTGACTTTCTGGAAGCTTTTGGCAACAAACCAACGACAATCAAGCGGCTCAAAAGCAATAGCTCGAACCAATCTGACTTGTCTGGCGGTGTACTTCAGCGGAACAATATCCATTTGCAGGTTTGTGCTGAAGGTGAGGTAACAGCGACCCTTGCGGCGTTGCGGAATAGCCCTGCGACTGCTCGGTATAAGGTTAAATTCGTCCTCGCTACCGATGGCAAGAGTTTTGAGGCGGAGAACTTGGTGGATGGGGAAACGATCGCTTGTAACTACCCAGATTTTCATGACCACTTCGGTTTTTTCCTAGCGTTGGCAGGGATTACGACGGTTCGGCAGATTCGGGAGAATGCCTTTGATATTAAGGCTACCAGCCGCCTCAACCGCTTGTATCTGGAACTGCTGAAGGACAACCCAGATTGGGACAAAGCAGAGCAGCGGGAGGCGTTGAACCATTTTATGGCGCGGTTAATCTTCTGCTTCTTTGCGGAGGATACGAATATTTTTCATAGCGATGGTTTGTTTACGTCCACTGTCGAGCAGATGAGCGATGCGTCAAATACCCATGCGGTGCTGTCGGAGTTGTTTCGATCGATGTGTACCCAGCCTCAAGATCGGGCAGTAGCAAAGATTTCCAATTGGGCGAATGTGTTTCCCTATGTGAATGGCGGGCTGTTTTCGGGTGGGGTAGAGGTGCCGCGTTTTAGTAAGATTGCCAGGTCTTATCTGCTCCATGTGGGCAATTTGGATTGGAAGCAGATTAATCCAGATATTTTTGGCTCGATGATTCAGGCGGTGGCAGATGAGGAGGAGCGCGGGGCTTTAGGGATGCACTATACCAGTGTGCCGAATATCCTCAAGGTGTTGAATCCGCTGTTTTTGGATGAGTTGCGGGGGCAGCTTGAGGCGGCGGGGGAGAATGGGCGGAAGCTGTTGAATTTGCGTCAACGCCTAGCACGGATTCGGGTATTCGATCCGGCTTGTGGTTCGGGAAATTTTTTGGTAATTGCCTATCGGGAGCTGCGGGAAATTGAGGCGGAGATTAATCGGCGGCGGGGTGAGGGCAATCGGCGCACGGTGATTCCGCTGACAAATTTTCGGGGGATTGAGCTACGGCATTTTTCATCGGAGATTGCGCGGCTGGCGTTGGTGATTGCCAAGTTTCAGTGTGATGTCCGCTATCTGGGGCAGCAGGAGGCGCGGCTGTTGTTTTTGCCGTTGGAGCGGGATAACTGGATTACTTGTGGAAATGCGCTGCGGTTGGATTGGTTGAGTATTTGTCCGGCTACGGGGACGGGGGTGAAGGTGCGGGGGGAGGATTTGTTTAGTCTGCTGCACAATGAGGCGGAGGTTGATTTTGAGAATGAGGGCGGGGAGACTTATATCTGCGGGAATCCGCCATATAAAGGAAGTCAAACACAGACAAAAGAACAAAAATCAGATCTCGATTTTGTTTTTAAGCCATACAAGATTTCATCAAAGCAAATTGATTATGTTGGTGGCTGGTTTATCAAGGCTGCTGAATATGCTCAAAATACTGTGGCAGAAACCGCATTTGTGAGTACTAATTCAATATGTCAAGGACGCATTGTTCCAATACTGTGGCCTATAATTTTCGCAACAGGTTCGACTATCAGTTTTGCACATACGTCATTTAAATGGGCTAATCTTGCTAGCTATAATGCTGGCGTAACCGTTTCAATCATTGGTTTGTCTCAGTCGAAATCAAAAAAACGTCACCTTTTTGATATGGGACGTAATGGTGAGGTAGAAGTGAGAGAAGCAGACAACATTACCCCCTACTTGACCGTAGGAGAAAACATTATTGTGACTAGTCAGCAAGAAAGTATTGTTGGTCTACTTGATATGTCTTTTGGAAATATGCCAGTTGATGGTGGAAATCTTCTTTTGTCAGCAGAGGAATTTAGGGAACTAGCACTTACATCTCAAGATAAGCAGATACTAGCTCGTCGTATTTATGGATCTGCCGAGTTTATTCGTGGTCTTGTTCGATATTGTCTTTGGATAGAAGATGAGCAACGACAGTACGCGCTAGGTATTGAATCTATTAGAAAACGAGTTGATCGTGTCCGGGAAATGCGCCTTGCAAGCAAAGATTCAGGCACTAATAAAATGGCTGATCGCGCGCATCAAATGCGTGAGATGAATATCGGAAAAACGCAAACGATTTCAATGCCGTGCGTCTCATCTGAAAGTCGGGCTTATCTTCCCGTCGGATTAATTGATGCTAAATCTACAGTAACTAACCTTGCCTTCGCCCTCTACGATGCCCCCCTCTGGAATATGGCACTAATTGCCTCCCGCCTGCACCTAGTATGGATCGCCACCGTCTGCGGCAAACTCGAAACCCGATATCGCTACTCCAACACCCTCGGCTGGAACACCTTCCCTGTCCCCACCCTCACCGACCAAAACAAAACCGACCTGACCCGCTGCGCCGAAGAAATCCTGCTTGCCCGCGAACACTACTTCCCCGCTACGATCGCCCACATGTACGACCCGAACCGGATGGATAGTGAATTTCCACTGGTGAGAGCGGCGCATGAAAAGAATGACGAGGTAATCGATCGAATTTATATCGGTCGCCGTTTTAAGAATGACACCGAACGGCTGGAAAAACTGTTTGAATTGTATACGAAGATGACCAGTCAGCAGTCCGTGCTCAAGCCTTCAGCCAAGCGTAAATCTAAAGGT
The DNA here is from genome assembly GCA_031425415.1 of Chamaesiphon sp. VAR_61_metabat_425. Taxonomy (GTDB): domain Bacteria; phylum Cyanobacteriota; class Cyanobacteriia; order Cyanobacteriales; family Chamaesiphonaceae; genus Chamaesiphon. The sequence continues at coordinate 16,859 of JANPJH010000176.1, forward strand.
ACATAATAAAAACGTTGCAACTAATACCAGGAGATGATTCATGTCTAACGCAACTGAAGAACTACAAAACTTAAATTAAATAAGTCGAATTGTTGAGAACCCGTCTAAGAGA
>JANPJH010000177.1:0-41532 GCA_031425415.1 Chamaesiphon sp. VAR_61_metabat_425
TGTCTATGGCCTAGTGGAACCACACCGATCCCTTCCCGAACTCGGAGGTGAAACGCTAGCACGGCGACGATAGTTGGGGGGTTGCCCCCTGTCAAAATAGCTCGATGCCAAGCTTAATTTTCACAAACAAACCATAAGAAGTTCTCGAATATCTTCGAGGGCTTTTGGGTGTTAAGGCTCTATAACCTGTCAGAGAAAGAGAATATGTCAGCAAATGCTCAAAAAGACTCTAAATTGACACTTTCAAGAGCTTTTGGTTGACATCAGATTGGGGTGCACCCCAACTAGACAAACTATGGCTTTTTTCCTGTTCCCAGGATACTTCTTTGAAAGCCTCTTTCGATAAAATGGATTGTCCATAAATCGGGAAGATGGTACCGGTGGATTACAATTTCCGACTGAAGATTCGCCAGATTATTGGAATTTTCTCTATTTCTCGTTCGTGATTGGAATGACTTCCCAGGTATCTGATGTCGCGATCTCCTCCCAAAACCTGCGCCGATTATCATTAGTGCATGGGATCTTGTCGTTCTTCTTCAACACGACGATTTTGGCAATGAGTATTAATTTGATTGCTGGATTGGTATCAAAGTAATCGCTCGATCGCCACTTTAAACCCCAATATCCCCGATTTCCAATCGAACTCGATCGAAAAGCTTGGCTAGTGAGTTGAGTTACAATTAAGGCTGATATTCAAGCTCACATTATTTACAGGGAAATCATCTCATGGCTCTGGCTGTAGGCACAAAAGCTCCTGATTTTAACGTTAAAGACACCAACGGTAACGCTGTTACCCTCTCTGGATTGGCAGGGAAAAAAGTGGTAATGTATTTCTATCCCAAAGATGATACACCGGGCTGTACCAAACAAGCTTGTAGCTTTCGTGACAACTATGCTGTCTATCAGGATAAAGGCATTGTTATCTTAGGCGTGAGTAAAGATGATGAATCTTCCCACCAAGCTTTTACCGAAAAATTTAGTCTCCCCTTCCCACTCCTCGCCGATACCAATGGGGAGATCGTCACCGCTTATGATGTCGATGGTGGTGGCTATGCCAAACGGGTAACTTATGCGATCGATGAAACGGGTAAAATCGTCCATGTCGATGAAAGTGTCAAAACCGAAACCCACGCCAACGACGTGTTAAAAGCTCTAGGTTATTAATTCTGAATTTGGGGATTTTAGAATTAAATTTTACTATCCCCTATCCCCTATTCCCTATCCCCTAACTACCGATACTCGTACTTAACCACCACTGGCTTAACTGCTTCAGGCGCGATCGAATTGAGGCTTTCAGTCGAAATTTCGTGGGTGAACGGGGTAGACTTACCAGGCTCGATCGTCGTATTGACGGGAATAATTGCTTGCTTAATTGACGTATCTTTGGATATAAACTTGGCAACAATGTAATAAACATAGTGGGATTGCCCACTTTGATTATTAATTTGTCCTTCGACATTCAAGAGAGATTTATCGGAGCTACTCCGCGTAATAGTCATGTTTTTGACCATCAAATCTTTGCTGGCATCAGCATTTACTGGATCGACGGCGGGATTTTGGGATAGAGTTTGGATCTTAGACAATTGAATCCGAGCAAAATTCACCAGATCGAAGCCTTGCGCTGGAGACTTCAACCCTGCCAAACTCCAAAGCATACTAGTAAAAATCATCACGGACAAGTACTTACGGATATTCATACAATGTGCTGTATAGAAAGACGTGTGCCCTGATATACAAATTATTTTAATTGGTTTGCTCTGTCGATCGGCAAAATCCAGCTCAGCATATTGGCTTGAATTTGGCAGATCTCTAGGCGATTTACCAATGGGATAATTTGCTTCATCTTAGTCATACCCGCCCAGACTGAAAAAATTGCTATTCTTGGTTAGGATAAATAATAAAAGTAAATGACAAGATCGCCTCGTTAGAGCATAAATATACTCCAACTCTGCCCTAACAGCCAACTTGTAAAGATATTGTAGAGAAAATTGTCTCGACCAACCAAGATAAGTGACAATGTGAGATTGAGGAATTAATTGCCGAGGAAGTTTATTAATGCAGCCGATCCGTACATTCAACGTATCTCCATCCCTACCAGCCTCCCTCGAACCCCTACGGCAGATTGCCTATAACCTGTATTGGGACTGGAACACGGAGATCAAAGAACTATTTCGTAGGCTCGATCGTGACTTGTGGGAAACTACTCGTCACAATCCAGTCGCACTGCTCGCCAGAGTCAGTCAGTCCAGGTTGCAGGAAGTCGCCGCCGATGAAGGTTTTCTGGCACACATGGAACGCGCCGTGGGCGAACTCAATACTTATTTACACGATCGCAGTTGGTACAAGCACCAACGCAGTAATAAAGTCGGTAAAGAATGTTTTGCTTATTTCTGCGCTGAATTTGGCTTGGTAGACTGTCTGCCGATTTACTCCGGTGGCTTGGGTGTCCTCGCCGGAGATCACCTGAAATCCGCAAGCGATCTGGGTTTACCACTGGTTGCCGTCGGCTTACTGTACCAAAAAGGCTACTTTGCCCAGTATCTGAGTGCAGACGGCTGGCAACAAGAACGTTACCCAATTAATGACTTCCACAACATCCCCGTTGAGTTAGAACGGAAACCCGATGGTTCAGAACTGCGGGTCGCGGTAGAATACCCCGGACGGATGGTTTATGCCAGAGTTTGGCGCGTTCAAGTTGGGGTCGTCCCACTCTATTTGTTAGACACGAACATCGAGCCAAATAGTGCTTACGACCAAGATATTACTGACGCACTCTATGGTGGCGATCTGGATACGCGGATTCATCAAGAAATTATGCTAGGCATCGGTGGTTTTCGCGCGCTCGAAGCATTAGGACACAAACCTAGCGTCTATCACATGAATGAAGGACACTCTGGGTTCTTAATCCTCGAACATATTCGGGTGCTGATGCAGCGGGATAAACTCTCCTTCGTCGAAGCGAAACAAGTTGCCCAATCCACCCAAATTTTTACGACCCATACTCCTGTCAGTGCGGGATTCGACCTCTTCCCCCCAGACAAAACAATGCACTACGTGGGTCACTATGCCAATATCTACGGACTTGGTAAAGATGAATTTATGGGTTTGGGACGGGAAAATGATGGGGATCTAACTTCGCCCTTCAGTATGGCCGCGCTAGCGATGAAAACATCCAGTTTCGTCAACGGTGTGGCGAAATTGCATGGGGTGGTATCGCGGGAAATGTTCCAGAACATGTGGACAGATGTGCCCATTGATGAAGTCCCGATTACTTCGATTACCAATGGGGTTCATGCGCGGAGTTGTGTCGCCAAACCCGTACAGGAATTATACGATCGCTATCTCGGCCCAGAATGGTCGGAGAAATCGATCGAAGACCCGCTCTGGCATAAAATTGACGCAATTCCCGATGAAGAACTATGGCGCAATCACGAGCATAGTCGCTCGGAAATGGTCGTCTACGTCCGAGATCGCATTGTCAGTCATTTAAAAGAACGCAGTGCCAACCAAGCCGAAATTAACCGCGCTCAGGAAGCCTTAGATCCTGGCGTATTGACGATTGGCTTTGCGCGTCGGTTTGCTACCTATAAACGGGCAACATTATTCCTGCGGAATCTCGATCGGATTAAAACGATCCTCGCGGGGGATAAAGACCGTAAAGTTCAATTTGTGATCGCCGGGAAAGCTCACCCGAAAGATATTCCTGGTAAAGAGCTAATCCGGGATATCGTCAACTTTACCCGCACTCAAGGGATGACTTCTGTGGTGTTCGTCCCCGACTACGATATTTATGTATCGCGGGTGATGGTAGCTGGTTGCGATATTTGGCTGAATACTCCCCGTCGCCCGCACGAAGCCTCTGGGACGAGTGGGATGAAAGCGGCAATGAACGGCTTACCCAACTTGAGTATTCTTGATGGTTGGTGGGATGAGGCAGATTATGTCCGGACTGGTTGGCCGATCGGTCACGGAGAACTATACTCCGATGAAGTCTACCAAGATGATGTCGAAGCAAATGCCTTCTACGACCTGCTCGAACAAGAAATTGTCCCCCTATTTTACGATCGCGATCGAGAAGGTTTACCGCGCAAGTGGATTGCCAAGATGAAAGATGCCATCCGGCTCAATTGTCCGACCTTTAATACAGCCCGCATGTTAAGGGATTATGCAACCAAAGGTTATTTCCCCGCTAGCGATCGCAACTCAGTCGTCACTCAGGATAATTACCAAGCAGGTAAAGATCTCGCCCACTGGAAAGTAAAAGTATTCGAGAATTGGAGCGATCTGAAGATCCATAGCGTCGATGTCTCTGCCCCAGAAGATATCAGCGTCAACCAATCGATCGGGGTCAAGAGTCTGATTCAATTAGGTCATCTAGAACCCACGGATATCCAAGTCGAACTCTATAAAGGTTCGGTAGACACGGATGGCAAAATCACCAATGCTGACACCGCTGTGATGACCTATCAGGGCAAAGATGGTGCGGGTAACAGTCTCTATACCACGGAGATTTCCTACGCCGCCAGCGGCTTGCAAGGCTTGTCTCTGCGAATCCTCCCACATCACCCTCACCTCAGTAATCCTTATGAACTGGGGCTGATTGAGTGGGCGTAGGAATAGGGGATAGGGGAGATCCAGATCTTTAATCTTGGCTATCCCCTAATTCCATTTCCTAATTTCATCCCGAACAGCATCTAGACAAACTGTATAAAGTAGATAGCTAACAAAACTTAACCTGGAACTTTTCAGAATTCCGTCCCGTCAATTGTTGGGTGAGGAGGAAAAAACTGATACCTAAACTCACGATCCACCAGCAGATTCGGACTGAAACATTCAGTTAAGTGAAGTCTAGCTAATCTACTTAAAACGGGAACATCAAAATGAAAAATATTGTTGCATTAGTAATGCTCTGCACCTCTGTCGCCACTCTAGGAATAAGTGCGCCAGCTAAAGCAGAATTGGGTAGAAATTCGATCGGTCCTTCGATCTCCATCGGTGGCGGTTCGACGGTGTTTGGGATTGACTCTAAATTCGGCGTTAGTGATAATCTTTCAGTTCGCCCTTTTATCACTTTCCCCAGTGGTGGTACTAGCTTTGGTGGTGCTTTGACCTATGATTTTGATGTGAGCCGTGGCAATAGAATCCAAATCACTCCCTTTATTGGTGGTGGTGTAGAAGTGGCTACTGGTGGTGGTGTTAGCGAAACTCAAGCTTACTTCACTGGTGGTGCTGACTTTGGCATCACTGATAGTGTTGACCTCAAAGCATCATTAGAGGTGCCATTAAGTTCTAATAACTCCTCTACTTCCGTCACCCTTGGTGCGGGCTTTAGATTCTAAATCAGCCCAGACTGATAACGCGATCGCTAGCCTTCTCTAGCTTAGAGGAGGCTTTTTGATGTCGGTACTTTCCAACCACTTTTGATAAAGATCGGGACGTTTGGTTTGAGTGCGATCGAGTTGTTGTTGTCGTCGCCACTGAGCTATTTTCTCATGATTGCCAGACATTAATACCTCTGGAACGCGCCAGCCGCGAAATTCCTGCGGTCGAGTATAGTGGGGATAATCGAGTAATCCATCTTCAAAACTATCGGCTGTTAGGGAGGCGGCTTTACCCACCGTACCAGGTAGTAACCGGACGATCCCATTAATCAGTGTCAGTGCGGGGATCTCTCCACAAGTCAGCACAAAATCACCTAAAGAGATTTCTCGATCGACAATATGCATTACCCGCTCATCAATTCCTTCATAATGACCGCAGATGAGCACCAATCGATCGTAGTTAGCCGCTAAATCCTGAAATAGAGCGCGATCCATCGTTTGTCCCTGAGGACTCATTAATAGTACCTGGCTCCGCTCTAGGGTAGGTAGAGATTCTACCGCATCAAAAATCGGTGCTGGTTTAATCACCATTCCCACCCCGCCACCGTAGGATTCATCATCGACCTTGTGATGTCGATCGGTCGTAAAGTCGCGAGGATTGGTAATATGTACCGAGGCGATCTGTTTAGCTAAGGCTTTACTCACCAAGCCAGAACTGAGTGGGGAAGTAAAGAAATCAGGGAATAAAGTAATCAGATCGAAACGCATTATTTAAGGATCGCGAGCTTATCTGCCAATTTTAACTTACAGATGGAAAGGATCTCGCTCAATCCGCAACTACGCGCAGGTCAAGGTGTCAACTCTCAACCAACTTACTTACCAATGCTCCCAAAGTAAACATTATCCAAGATCAGATACCGTTGTCGATCGAGTGTAATCCAACCCTTCGCCTGAAACTGAGCCATCATCCGGCTGACAGTGACTCTGGTAGTGCCGATCGCACTGGCTAGTTGTTGATGGGTAAACTTATAATTAATCCGCGTCTGACAATTAGGCAATGACTCACCCAATTCTTCCCTGAGTAATGATAATAGACCCCGTAACCGTTCGACTGTGTGTCTGCGTCCATTGACAATCAACAGTAATTCAGCTTGGCGCATTCGCTTGACTAACTGAGGCAAGAGCAACTGTGATAATCGCATCGAATCCTCAATTTCATCTAGCCGCAACCACCGCAAATGAACAGGGGATAACGCGATCGCCTGATAGTCTAAATTATCCGTACCTTGAGTGCCAAACCAGGCTCCAGTAGCCGCCCAACCAAATAATACCTGTTCGCCATCCTCATAGTTAGCACTCAGTTGTACCAGTCCCTGAGTAACTTGCCAAACTCCCTCTGGAAACAATGGAATCTCATCGCCCTTGGCATGAAAATACAATCGTTTGTTGAGGACAGATGCTTGATGTTGTTGCGAGTAATCTCGATCCGAACTTTGAACGATCGCCAGCATAATCCCATGCTCCAAAATCTGACTTCAATCTACTCGGTCAAGGTAAAGTCTGGGTAATGGAGAGATTAAGAGTTGAAAGTGGAGGGTGGGGAAAGGCAATAGGTCCCGATAACTGTCTTGATTCGCTCAATCTGGAGGTTTCCTCCAGAGCGCGAATCGCTAATCGAACTAATCATCTTAATCCGACGAATCCGAGTTGGGAGTTGGAAGTGGATAGTGGATAATTAAATTAGAACTAGTAAGTCTGAGCCTAGTTCGATCTAATAAATATTTGTGCCCGCTTGCCGATCTTATCTATTCCCCATTTATTCTTATGCTGCTAGAAGAGAGATCGACAGAACGTGACTGGAAACCGATTATTGCACAAATGACCGCAGTCGTCGGTAAAAAAGGCATCATTCAGCGACGTGAAGAATTAATTACTTATGAGTGCGATGGGTTGACTAGCTATCGTCAACGTCCGGCTCTAGTAATTTTGACCAAGACTACCGCAGAAGTAGCCGCCGTAGTCAAAATCTGTGACGAGCAGAATATTGCCTGGATTGCGCGGGGAGCGGGAACTGGCTTGTCTGGCGGGGCATTACCGATCGAGAATTGTGTCTTGATTGTCACCACGCTAATGAATCAGATCCTCAAAATAGATCTCGAAAATCAACGAGTTGTCGTTCAACCAGGAGTAATCAACAACTGGGTGACGCAAGCTGTCAGCGGTGGGGGATTTTATTATGCACCAGATCCATCCAGTCAGATTATTTGTTCGATCGGTGGAAATATCGCCGAAAACTCTGGTGGCGTTCACTGTCTTAAATATGGCGTAACCACCAATCACGTCCTCGGTTTAAAATTGGTGATTCCCAGTGGCGAAATTATCGAAGTCGGTGGGGAAATTGGGGAAATGCCCGGTTACGACCTGACCGGCTTATTTGTTGGTTCTGAAGGTACACTGGGTATCGCCACCGAAATCACCCTAAAAATTCTCAAAACTCCCGAATCTATTTGTGTGCTGCTGGCAGATTTTGAGAGCATTGAAGCAGCCGGAAGCGCGGTTTCTGGCATCATCAGTGCGGGGATTATTCCGGCTGGCATCGAGATGATGGACAACTTCAGCATCAATGCTGTTGAAGATGTGGTGGCGACCAATTGCTATCCCCGCGATGCTACAGCGATCTTGCTGGTAGAAATTGATGGATCGGCAATCGAGGTAATTACCAATCAAGCACTAGTCGCCGATATCTGCCGTCAGAATGGAGCCAGAGACGTGACGACGGCAACTGAGCCAGAACAACGCTTGCGGCTGTGGAAGGGGCGGAAAGCGGCCTTTGCCGCGATGGGCAAGATCAGCCCCGATTATTATGTCCAAGATGGGGTAATTCCTCGGACACAATTATCTTATGTCCTCCAAGAAATCGCTACTCTGGGCGAAAAGTATGGTTATTACGTTGCCAACGTGTTTCATGCTGGTGATGGTAATTTACATCCCCTGATTTTGTACGATAACTCGACTCCTGGTGCCCTAGAACAGGTAGAAGCCTTGGGTGGCGAAATTCTCAAACTCTGTGTCAAAGTCGGCGGCAGTATTTCGGGCGAACATGGCATCGGTGCTGATAAGCGTTGCTATATGTCAGAAATGTTCACCGAGACAGATTTGGAGACAATGCAGTGGATACGTCAAGTGTTCAATCCCAAAGAATTAGCCAACCCAGGGAAAATTATTCCCACGCCCCGCACCTGCGGTGAATCGGCAAATTCTGGTCATCAGTTTACCGAGATTCCAAAATATTAATTCTGTGACAAATCCCGAACATAATAATAACGGGACTCCGACGGAATATCTAGGTACGATTCGGACGACGTTTAGTTTTTAGGGAGGTAGCTATTTCGAGGTAATTCGATCGATCGAGGGTAAAATTCTCCTCTCGATCGATCTCTGTTATCCTAGACCCCAACCGTCGAAGGAGATCTAACAATTTCCACATCTGGTAAATCTTGAAATAACACCGTGCTCAGATAGCGTTCGCCAAAGCTGGGTTGTACCAACACAATCAACTTACCCGCATTCTCAGGACGTTTGCCGAGTTGAATGGCGGCAGATAAAGCTGCGCCTGATGAAATCCCCGAAAGTAGCCCTTCTTCTCTGGCTAACCGACGACCGAAGATAATTCCTTCATCATCTGTCACCTGAATTCGATACCTTCGCCATTTTTCTAGAACGCTTGCATAAAGCGGTTTTCAGTCCATGCTAACCTAGAAGCATGAAACCATTGCAAATGAAGGGATTGAACCCCTTTTGCGTAGCCCTAGTCCCCCAATTTTGGCGAAGGTATTGCAGATAGTACGTATAGTACTTGATCTTCACTGTGGACGTGGGGACGACTACCTTGGGCGAGTAGCTGATACAAACTTGGTGATGCGAGGTTGGCGACAATCAGATCGCAGTGAGTACAAATAGTCTAAACTCCAGCACTCAGTTGGGGCAGTTATATTGAATCCACGGTTTTTTACCGATAATTGAGTAGAATTTTTGTTGCTTTTGATGCAGATCCTATTGTAGGATAGACAAAAACACGGTATTTAACAGTAAATATCGTTTATTTAGTGAGGCAGTGATGAAACAACTTTGGGGTAAAGATTTTAAGGCAGAGATCGAACGCAAATCGCCATCAGATCGTTGGCTGCGGCGGCTCGGTAGTGTATTAACAACTAGCGTGATGCTGGGTAGTACACTGCTTGCTTGCACACAACAATCTCCGAGCAGTAATAATTCAGCCCCATCAGGCGACAACAAAAAGGATGTTGAAATTACCCTCGTTTCCTTTGCTGTGACAAAAGCCGCCCATGAGGCGGTAATTCCCAAGTTCGTCGAAAAGTGGCAAAAAGAACACAATCAAAAAGTCACCTTCAAACAAAGTTATGGCGGTTCTGGTTCTCAAACTCGTGCTGTCATTGATGGATTAGCAGCCGATGTGGTTCACTTAGCTCTCGCTTCGGATATCAGCAAAATCGAGCAAGCTGGATTCATTCAGCCAGGATGGGAAAAGGAAGCACCGAATGATGCGATCGTCTCGAAATCTGTCGCCACGATTATCACCCGTGAGGGAAATCCCAAACAGATAAAAACCTGGGAAGACTTGACTAAAGATGGTGTGCAATGGATTACAGCTAATCCCAAAACATCTGGCGGGGCAAAATGGAATGTTCTCGCTCTTTGGGGTGCGGCAATTAAAAGCGGCAAAAATGAAGCTCAAGCCCAAGAATTTGTCACTAAAGCTTTTAAAAATGTCCCAGTTTTAGCCAAAGATGCCAGGGAATCAACTGATGTGTTCTTTAAACAAAAACAAGGTGATGCCCTAATTAACTACGAAAATGAGGCAATTTTAGCCGGACAAAAAGGTGAGAAACTTCCTTATACTGTCCCTGAACTAAATATTTCGATCGATAATCCGATCGCTGTCGTCGATAAGAATGTAGACAAGCATGGAAATCGGGAAGCAGTTGAGGCTTTTGTTAAGTTTCTCTATACCCCAGAAGCTCAAAAAGAGTTTGCCAAAGTTGGTTTTCGGCCGATCGATCCTACCGTAGCTAAAGATCCCGCGATCGCCAGTCAATTTCCACCAGTGAACAAACTATTTACCGTTCAGGATTTAGGTGGCTGGAGTAAGGTGGATAAACAATTTTTTGCAGATGGGGGCATATTTGATACAGTTCAGGCTGCGATCAAACGTTAATTTATATCTATTTTAGGTTAGTAAAGTACATCATTTATGTATCAGGACGGGTTTATACAAGTCTCTAAATCGATGCTACAGAAACGATGTTGTCACAACTAAATCTGTGATTCAAAACCCGTCCATACTATTACTATTGAGATAATTTAAGATGTCTAATCCATTCCTGACCGAAGCCAATCGACAAGTTTCATACTCAGTTGATATTAATATTCCGCAGCGACTACATCAACAACCAGTATTAGCAAATCTGATCGCAAATTATAATCTGACTGTCAATTTTCATGCCGCCGTATTAGATCGTAAAGCAACTGGAGGTGGCTGGTTTAACCTGAGTTTAGCAGGCGATCTTCAAGATATCGAACAGGCTCTAAATTACATCCGAGATTTAGAAATAGAAATTTTCCCCCACGGGTTAGGTTCAATTGCCCTTTCCTCAGAAAATCATTTTGAGAAAAAACAGCAGACCATAAATATCGATCGATTAGTAACTGGCTACGATCTCTAAACTAGAGTAACGCTGAAATTTAAGTTTGACAGGTAGAATAGTTGTAAAAAAAGATCTACTATTCCATTCAGGATTTGATCTCAATCATCACCAGTAAAAAGATCGAATTATTTCCTAAACTCTCTCATCCTTAGTACCTGATGCAAACGCTTACGATAACTAGTATTAACCGTCGCTTTGAACGTCGCACACTTTTACCTGATGAATTGGATTTCTTCTGGAAAATTGAGGCGGGAATACTGCGGACGCTCACCTGGACTGAAGAAGGAGAGATGATTGTCCTAGGAATCTGGGGTAAAGGAGATATTGTTGGTAGTAGCCTATCTGCGACTAGACCTTGTGAAATAGAATGTTTGACTGAAGTGATAGCACAACTGGTTCCTTACAATCAATTAGTAAATATGACGGAGGAGATGCTCCAACATATCCAACAGAATGAGGAATTTATCAAGATTGTTCGCAGTCGCAACATCCAATTATCAATCGTGCGATTGTTGAATTGGTTAGCCAATAGATTTGGACAAGTTGTCGCAGAAGGTCATTTAATCGATCTATTATTAACCCACCAAGAAATTTCTGAGATTGTGGGTACATCACGAGTGACAACTACTCGGATTATAGGATCGCTGATCGAACGAGGGATTATTCAACGGCACCAGCGTCGCTTTATTATCTCACTCGTTGGCGTTGGCGGAGCCTCTGCCTTAGCAGAAGCCTCTCTGCAAGAGAATCGCGATCCTTTCTGGCATTATGAAATATAAATACTGTGGAGTCTCTGACTCCACTAGTAGAGCAACTCCAACTTCCCAACTACTCTATGAGCAACGTCATTTCTGCCGATCTAATTAAACCCAAACCAGCTTGGCGACAGTGGTTCGATCGCATCCGTAATCTATCATGGACTTGGCGAATCACCTGGTTTTATCTCAGTGCGATGCTGTTGCTCCCCCTGGCGGCAATGTTTGCCAAAGCGGCAACTGGTGGCTGGGATAAATTTTGGGAAATAGCTACCAGTCCGGTGGCATTGTCAGCTTACGATGTTACGTTTACTACTTCGCTAATTACAGCACTGTTGAATGGTTTATTTGGCACTGCGATCGCCTGGGTCTTGGTGCGATATGATTTTCCTGGTAAACGGATTGTGGATGCTTCGATCGATCTACCCTTTGCCTTACCAACGGCAGTTGCTGGGCTGTCATTGGCAACAGTCTACAGCGATAATGGCTGGATTGGCAGTTTATTGGTGCCATTTGGGATTAAAATCGCCTTCACGCGGCTGGGAGTAGCCATCGCCATGTTATTTATCTCCCTCCCCTTTGTCGTCCGTACCGTTCAACCTGTGCTGATGGAGATGGAGCGGGATATCGAGGAAGCAGCTTGGTGTCTGGGTGCATCGGATTGGCAAACTTTTCGCCAGGTAATTCTACCCCCATTATTACCTTCAATTTTGACGGGTACAGCTCTGGGGTTTTCCCGTGCGGTGGGCGAATATGGTTCAACCGTAATTATTGCCTCCAACACCCCATTTAAAGACTTGATTGCTCCTGTTCTTGTGTTCCAACGGTTGGAGCAGTATGACTATGCTGGTGCAACAACAATTGGAGTAGTTTTATTAGGGATTTCCCTAGTATTACTCGTGGCAATCAATATTATCCAGGCTTGGGGACAGCGGTATGAAAACTAGTAATTCTGGTGATAATTTGGTACGTCGGGGTCGAGAACAAAAGCAGATTAATTGGATTCCAATTGCTCTAATTGGATTATCGATCGTCTATATTAGCCTGATTATTTATATTCCAGCCATTAATGTTTTTTATCAAGCATTTCATAAAGGAGTTGAACCATTTTTAGCTAATCTTACCCGTCCGGATTTTCTCAATGCTGCCAAGCTGACATTACTATTAGCTCTAATTTCCGTGCCAATTAACACTATATTTGGGCTGTGTGCGGCTTGGTCGATTGCGCGACACAAATTTCCTGGACGCACATTACTATTGAGTATTATCGATCTACCCCTGTCGATTTCACCAGTGGTTGCGGGGTTGATGATTATGCTGCTTTACGGTCGTCAAGGCTGGTTTGGGAGCTGGTTTCAAGAGCGAGGGATCGATATTGTTTTTGCTTTTCCAGGGATGGTTTTGGCAACAGCTTTTGTCAGTATGCCATTTGTGGTGAGGGAGGTAATTCCAGTCCTAGAAGAGGCTGGTGTAGATCAGGAAGAAGCTGCTAGAACCCTGGGTGCAAATGATTGGCAGATTTTCTGGCGGGTGACACTACCAAATATTCGTTGGGGTTTAATGTATGGAGTATTGTTGACAAATGCTCGTGCAATGGGGGAATTTGGCGCAATATCAGTAGTGTCGGGCAATATTGCCAATACCACTCAAAGTCTACCTTTGTTTGTCGAAGAAGCTTATAAACAATATGATACCGAAGCGGCTTTTTCAGCATCGGTATTGCTTGCTTTACTAGCAGCAGTCACGCTGGTTTTAAAAGAAATTTTAGAAAGTAAAACTCGTATTAAGGATGAGTAATAATGTTGCTAAAATCTTTGAGATGGTGGAATGTTCCCACCATCTGTGGATACAAGGTTTAAATATAATACATGGGACTATGCTGACGCTGAGTTTCTAATGTTTTGGCTAAATCTTGGAGGGTGTAGTTTATTAAAATATTATTAACAGAGTCTTTGATTCCTTCAAATGTTTGAACAATAACAGTTTTTTCGAGTGTAGGGGAAGTAGTTAGATCGACTTTTTTTTGATTGCCACCGCCCTCGATCGCAATTACTACATCTAGCAAGGTAATTTGCCACAATTCTTTGGCAAGCAGATAGCCGCCTTTCATCCCCCGCTGACTAGAAATAATTCCATGACGTTTAAGTAATGTAAAAATCTGGTCGAGATATCGCTCTGGTAATGATTGACTAGCCGCAATCTCATTCACCTTTAGGGGTTTGCCTTGGGCTTGATGATTAGCAATTTCTAGCAGAGCAACTAGAGCATATTCTAGTCGAGAAGATAATTCCATAAGCAGTTCGATCGGATACTATAGTTAAGATATCACGGTTTTCCGCTCGATTTATAGGATAGCTCCTCGCAAATTTTTAACCATTAATCGTAAAATTTATCGATCGGGTATTTTAAACAATGGCTATATCAATCAAAAATGTCTCAAAAAAATTTGGTAGCTTCCAAGCAGTTGATAGTGTCGATCTAGAAATTGAATCTGGTGCCCTAGTGGCTCTACTCGGTCCCTCAGGGTCAGGTAAATCTACGCTCTTACGGCTGATTGCTGGGCTGGAAGCCCCCGACAGTGGGAAGATTTGGTTGACAGGCACCGATGCGACTTATCAGAGTGTTCAGGAACGAAATATCGGGTTTGTGTTTCAGCATTACGCCCTATTCAAACACTTGACTATTCGAGAAAATATCGGCTTTGGATTAAAGATTCGGAAAGCTAGTCCAGAAAAAATTAAAGCACGAGCCAATGAGTTATTGGAATTAGTTCAGCTTGCGGGATTGGGAGATCGCTATCCCTCACAACTATCTGGCGGACAGAGACAGCGGGTGGCTCTAGCACGTTCTTTGGCAGTAGAACCCAAGGTATTGCTGTTAGATGAACCTTTTGGCGCGTTGGATGCCAAGGTGAGGAAAGATTTACGTGCCTGGTTGCGCCGTCTTCATGATGAGGTGCATGTGACGACGGTATTTGTAACTCACGACCAGGAGGAGGCAATGGAAGTAGCGGATAAAATTGTGGTGATGAATAAAGGTCAAATCGAACAAGTAGGCACTGCGGCCGAGATTTATGATAGACCTGCGAGTGCTTTTGTGATGAGTTTTATTGGCCCGGTGAATGTGTTACCAAGCAACGCGGATATTTTCCAGAATAATGGATTTGAAGCATCCCATCCCCAGGTGTATTTACGCCCGCAAGATATCTCGATCGAGACTACGCCAGATAGTACGATGACGGTGGCGACAGTGACACGAATTATTCATTTGGGCTGGGAAGTTCAAGCTGAATTAGCCCTTACGGACGGTCAAGTTATTTCCGCACATTTGACACGCGATCGATTTGATGAGTTACAGTTAGTCCCACAACAAACGGTGTATATCAAACCCAAAGAGGCTAAATCTTTTCCGTTGTATTACTCGATCTAAAGTTCTTATGTTCATTACTAGCAATTCTTTCAACCTCTGAGTAAAAAGATGCGAACTTCTGAGTGAGCAGCTAATCGATCGTTCCTACTTTGTCGAACATTTGTCAACTAATTGGAATAAATAGGGATTGAATCGCAGTTAAAGTTATGACAATCCTGCCTAACGTTATGAAATTTAACTGCGGTGCTAGCTTATAATGAAGGTTTGAGCCTGCTAAATTCATTTCTCCCCAATGTCCACAGAACTCCAAACCGAACTCGAAATTGCCGTCGAACATCGGCGCAACTTCGCGATTATTTCTCACCCTGACGCGGGGAAGACTACCCTAACAGAGAAACTCTTGCTGTATGGAGGCGCAATTCACGAAGCAGGTGCGGTGAAAGCTAGACGAGATCAGCGCAAGGCAACTTCGGACTGGATGGAGATGGAGAAACAGCGGGGGATTTCGATTACCTCCACGGTGTTGCAGTTTGGGTATCAAGGTTTTCAGGTAAATCTGTTAGATACGCCAGGACACCAAGATTTTAGTGAGGATACCTATCGGACTTTGGCGGCGGCGGATAATGCGGTGATGCTGATTGATGCGGCGAAAGGATTAGAACCGCAGACCCGCAAACTATTTGAAGTGTGTAAGCTGCGCGAGTTGCCGATTTTCACATTTGTGAATAAACTCGATCGACCTGGCCGCGAACCATTAGAATTATTAGATGAGATCGAGCAAGAATTAGGCTTGCAGACCTATGCCGTAAATTGGCCGATCGGCACTGGAGATAGGTTTAAAGGCGTGTTCGATCGGCATCAGCGGAAAGTTCATCTATTTGAACGGACGGCGCATGGGAGCCGGGAAGCGATGGATACGGTGCTCGATATCAACGATCCTCGACTCGAACAATTATTAGATCGCGAATTATATCAGCAATTTCAGGAAGATTTAGAACTGCTCGATGGCGTGGGTTCGGAGCTAGATCTAGAAGCGATTCATGCAGGTTATATGACTCCCGTATTCTTTGGGAGTGCGATGACCAATTTTGGGGTAGAGCTATTTTTACACTATTTCTTAGAATACGCGCTCAAGCCAGGTAATCGCAATTCTAATGTCGGATCGATCGATCCAAGCTATCCAGAATTTTCCGGTTTTGTCTTCAAATTACAAGCAAATATGGATCCAAAACATCGGGATCGAGTTGCTTTTATTCGGGTCTGTACTGGTAAATTTGAAAAAGACATGATCGTCAGTCATGCCCGAACTGGTAAAACGGTCAGACTATCGCGTCCGCAGAAGTTATTCGCCCAAGATCGGGAATCGATCGAAGAAGCATATCCTGGCGATGTGATCGGTCTAAATAATCCAGGTGTATTCGCGATCGGCGATACAATTTACACTGGAGGCAAGAAGCTAGAATATGAAGGAATTCCCTGCTTTTCACCCGAATTATTTGCCTTTCTTCGCAATCCTAACCCCTCAAAATTCAAGCAGTTCCAAAAAGGTGTCAAGGAACTGCAAGAAGAAGGTGCAGTTCAAATTATGTACTCCGCCGACGAAGCCAAACGTGACCCGATTTTAGCCGCAGTCGGGCAACTCCAATTTGAGGTAGTCCAATTTCGGATGAGAAATGAATATGGTGTAGAAACTACTCTAGAACCACTCGGCTATTCAGTAGCTCGATGGGTCGTCAATGGCTGGGATGCTCTAGAAAAAGTCGGGCGTTTATTTAATACTTTAGTAATTAAAGACCATTGGAACCGTCCCGTTTTATTATTTAAGAATGAATGGAATGTCAATCAGTTATTAGAAGATCATCCTAGTTTAAAGTTAAGCTCGATCGCCCCAATTGCGATCGGACTGGGTTCTCCAAATTGAGCTAATGTGTAAGTAGTTTAGCTTAATATCATTTGACAAGATCGAGATGAACAACACCAAAAAATGTCTTCGTAAGCTTACATATTTTCATGTTTTATCTATGGGAATATTTGGTGCAATCTCGATCGATTGTTTACCAGCATTCAGCCTCAAACAATCAGATATGGCTGATGGTTTTATTCTCCCTAGCGGAAATATCTATTGTTTATATTTACCAGATGAGCATAATGTTACCTTGCGCTGTGATATTCGGAGTGGACTAATACCCCAACCGAAAGGAGCTTGTGATTTAGATCGCACGGGCATATTCTTGGGCAAGAACGGAAAAGCAGCACCAACTTGTGCTGGAGATACAGTCGCTGGTAATTATCCAGTCTTGAAATATGGTAGAACTTGGACTCGTAGGGGGATAAAATGTGTGGCGAAGGAAAATGGCCTAAGTTGTCAGAATACCCAAAGGCACGGATTTTTTCTTAGTAAGCAAAAATGGCTAGTATACTAATTAATATGACTCTTTATGGATGAAAATTCTCCGTAGGATTTGCCAGATTTTATTCTAAATCTTCTAAGATTACATCGATTGGTTGAGTCGATTGATTATAATATAGAAACGGTTTTAGCTCTTCTGGATTGAGATTTTCAGTATTCAGGCATGATAAGTCTTCTAACTGCCGATCGAGTGGTGTTACTGCTAATAGATCGGTTCTGGCTTGTAGACTCTGCAAAATTTGCCGCTCGTAATCAGGCGTAAACTTATATAGTGGGCTGCCCAGCCGCTGCCAATCTTTGAGAATATTATCGATAGATTTGATTTTATAACGTCCTCGGTAGAGAGATTCGACGATCGCTTTGATAATCCAGATCGGTTCGTAGGTTTGGCACCAATTCACCATAATGCTATCGACTTGACGGTCATCAAGTTCCAGACCATAATGCTCGATGACTGTGACGATGAAGTCTTCATGAAACTGGCTCATCGAAAAATGCTATCCCCTCCAAATAGCCTAACAGGGCGGTAAACGCAACGATGATCTCTGGTTTGGTAGCGCATACCACGACTAGAGACTACGCGATCGACCACTGAAGACTCGTTCCAACTGTTTAAAGTTTTCCAGAACCTTACCAGTTCCTAAAACCACACAGGTAAGCGGATCGGTGGCAATATGCGTCACAATTCCAGTTTCATGACTGATTAGTGTGTCAATGCCTCTAAGCAGCGCGCCACCACCTGCGAGCATAATCCCGCGATCGATAATATCGGAGGCTAATTCTGGCGGAGTCCGCTCCAGCGTCCGCTTCACCGCTTCGATAATCACCGAAAGCGGTTCTGACATACTTTCCCGAATTTCCGGGCCTTTAATCGTCACTGTCCGAGGTAACCCGGAGAGGAGATGCAACCCTCGCACTTCCATAGCGATCTCGTTATCTTCTGGAGTCGGATAAGCCGAACCAACTTGGATTTTAATTTCCTCTGCTGTTCGTTCGCCAATCGTCAGGTTATGAACTTTCTTCATGTAGTTGACGATCGAATCACTCAGTTCGTCTCCAGCAATCCGCACGGATTCACCGATTACCGAGCCTTGGAGACTGATGACGGCAACTTCTGTCGTGCCTCCACCAATGTCAATAATCATCGTTCCAGTCGGTTCAGCCACAGGTAATCCTGCCCCAATCGCCGCTGCAATCGGCTCATCGATGAGGAAAACTTCACTCGCACCAGCCTGGAGAGCGGCATCCATCACTGCCCGCCGCTCTACCGCCGTTACGCCGCTGGGAATTCCAATGACGAGCCGAGGTCTAATTACCCTACTACCGCCATTAGCCTGTTGAATAAAGTGTTTCAACATGATTTCGGCTAGGTCAAAATCAGCGATTACACCATCACGAAGAGGGCGCACCGCAATGACATCGCCAGGAGTTCGCCCTAACATTTTTTTGGCTTCCACACCGACAGCTAGTGGCATTCTAGTCTGTTGGTTCATTGCCACCACTGAAGGTTCTGCTAGAACTATCCCTTTGCCAGCCACATAGATCAGTGTGTTAGCAGTGCCTAGATCCATACCCATATCTCTGGATAAGGAAAAGCGATCGAAAAAACTCATCCGCTTCTTTGCCTCTAAAATTAACTTTGCTTGAATATGTGGTATTTTTACGAATTAGATTACATGCACTCAAATTAGGTGTAAAAATCAAGTGCTGCCACATCAAAGTTTTACAAAAGCCGTCATTTAGAGCACAAATCAACAAGCTACACGGTTTAGCTTAGTCGGATACGGCTGTAAAGTCCAATGCCTTACAATTATTGCATGTATACCTAAAAGTTATCCAGAGCATAAAAAATACAAATTTAGAGAGATGTGACGGGAAAGTCTGATCCCCTACAATCTCGACGTTGATACCTGAAAGGTTCTGACAACTTTATTTGAGTCACATGCCGGAAAACTAATCCCTGATTATTTCACGACTGGTACGTGACTTACCACTAATTCTGCGGCTGGTTCGGTTGGAGCTACTTCCCACCGACTGAGGAGAATCGCATTGCTACTATTTCCAATTACATTTAGTACTGTTTTAAAGCCATCTGTCAATCGATCGATTCCCGCGACAATCGCAATTCCTTCTAGTGGTAATCCAGCCGCCGATAGCACTGTAGCCATCGTGATTAAGGCCGAACCCGGTACGCCAGGGGTACTAAAAGAAACCAAGAAACTGCTGAGGGCGATCGTGAATAATAAAGATGGTGTCAGGGGAATATGATAAATTTGAGCGATAAAAATTGCATTAAATCCCTGAAGAATTGTCGCACCATCACGTTTTAAAGCTGTGCCTAGTGGGAGCGCGAAACTAGCAATTTCCGATCGCAAGCCATAATTTTCTTGCATATTTTGCAACACTAATGGGAGAACCGCATTAGAACTTGCCGTCCCAAATCCGAGAAAGAATGATGGAGTTAAACTGCGGAAAAATTTCACGGGTTCGGCTTTGAGGAAAGTGAGCAAGATTAGATAAAAGCCAATCATGATCGCTGTGGCGGTCCATAGTCCGGCCACATATAATAGTAACCGTGCAATTAGCCCCAAACCTTGGGTGGCGATCGTCGAACTAATCAGCGCAAATACACCAATCGGCGCAGCATATAAAATTATCGCCAGAACTTTCTCACTAATCGCATACAGACTTTCCATTAGATCGACAAATGGCTTAGCTTTTTCTTGCGCCATTTGAATCCCCGCACCAAATAAAGCAGCAGAAATAATCACTTGAAGTAAATTACCACTACTCAATGCCGCCAATGGATTGATCGGAATCAGACTAATCAACCACTCGATCGAATCTGGTGCTGTGACTGTACTAGTTACTGCTGGTACACTCAATCCGGTCATCCCTAACCCCGGTTGCAAAACTAGCGCAACAGCCATCCCAATACACAATGAGATCGCACTCGTCACTACATAACAAGTCATCAGTTTAATTGCATACCTGCCGACTTGACTGGCATTTTTAATCCGAGTTACACCCAAAATTAGCGACGAAAAGATTAACGGTACAACCACAAATTGAATAATCCGCAGAAATGCTGCGCCAATTGGTGCGAGCAAATATCGATCCAATGGTTCGATGGCAACCGGAAAACTTGTATTTAAGGCAGTACCAAACATAATGCCGAGGGCAAGAGCACTGAGGATTAATGTAGACAAACTCATAGTTAAATTAGTAGCTAGTGTGAGGGGAAGACTTTCAGAGCCTAGTACTAACTATAGATTAGACCTTTGGGAGGGATCGCGTAAAGCAGTAATTTAGCCTGTCAAAATTCCGACATTCGATCGATGTCATCTCTTGAAGTCTCGTGCTTAACTAACATAGATTACTCAAAGTAACGGGAAAATCGCTGTGTTAGCTAGGGTTTGGAGTGCGACAATTATCGGGATTGATGCCGTCAAAGTCGGGGTAGAAGTAGATGTCGCCAATGGCTTGCCTGGGATTACCGTAGTCGGCTTGCCGGATATTGCCGTTCAAGAAAGTAAAGAACGTGTCAAAACAGCAATTAAAAATGCTGGTTCTGCCTATCCCATGCGACGCATTGTAGTAAATCTGACATCCGCAGAGATCGGAACGCAATTTTGCCAGTAAATTGTTTACTACTGTTTCGCCATCGATTCCTTCACCGCGATCGAGTGATGCGATCCCTTCTGTTACTAACTCGCGAGTCTGTTCTATCCATGAACGATATGATTCCCGCTCTCTTTCCAGTAACTCTAACGCCACTTGAAGCACTTCATCAGCAGTTTGGAAACTACCTGTGGCAATTAAATTAGCGATGATTTGCTCTTGCTCGGTATTCAGCGTAATGCTCATAGAAAAGAGTTAGTATCGATCTTTCTCTCAGCTTAGCAAAATCGATCGAAGATTGCTGTCATTCCCAATTAACCTACATTTCCTGATCGGATCGCGTGTATTCTCGATCAAACATACCTCCCAATCGTTCGCGCAGCGCTGCGTCAGTAAATCGAGCACGCTCCTCAATAGATCGCATTCCCGTTGCTTAGTTCCGCCCCGCCCGTAGATAAATCACGGGCGGTTTAGGCTTAGAAACAAGGAAATGATTCGGCAAAGCCGACGCTACGCGAACGAGCGTACCCCCCAACCGATCGATCGTCTAATCACTAGGTAATGGAATAGGTTTACCTAATGCAAATACTGTTTCCAACCATAACCCTTGTTTGTCACTCTAGGCAGAAGAAAATGAATGAATCGTAGTTAAGTCTCGATTGGGGTTCCTTCCCAATCCGCTGTACTTAACTCGATTTTGTCTAGCTGCGGCATTTGCTCCATTTCTTCAATTTACACTATCTTTCCCCCTTCAACTCCTATTTCTTCGTTGATGCTGGAATGGATACAATAAATTTAGCCTACGAAGACTAGATTTACCTGCGAATGTAAGCTGTGAGGCTGTCTTACCCTGCTTTGGATCTTATGCGGTTCGATCCTTGGTGGCACTGGGGCATCTGGTATTCCGACGATCGCTAAATTATTACGCAAAAAATTAGAACAGCAAAATATCGCCGATCGAGTTAAATTGGGTGGCTTATTTCTTTTGCCTTATTTTAGCTTTACAGTGCCACCTGGAGCAGAGACTAGTGGATTGTATGCGGCATCCGACCAGTTTTTACTCAATACTGAATCGGCATTACGCTACTATGTGACTCAGGCAAGTCAATTATTTGATACCGTCTATCTGTTAGGAAATGAGAATACCTCAGAAGTAGAATTTAGTGTGGGTAACACCACTCAAAAAAATCGTCCACACTTTGTCGAATTATATGCGGCTTTAGCTGTCCGTGATTTTCTCCTCGAAGATCGAGATAATGCGCTAATGTCGATTACTCGCGATCGAGTGGGTGAAATTAAGTGGAGCGATCTACCTGATGATTCTAATGTCAAAAAATTAATGACAAATGCTGCTAGACTTGCCTATCTGTGGACGAGTGATATTGAAAAAACAGCAAAATATACTCTTGATAATGGCTTTAAAAGTGCAGCTAAGGCTGAGCCTTGGTTTGATAAATATTACGATCTGCAAGTAGATAGTAAAGATCGGTTCGATTTGCCGAACCAGCAAAAAGGAATCGAGACTTTGAGTAGCTGGAGTCGGAGCTATCTATTCTGGCTCAAGGAATTGCATGTCGATAAGATCGATCGATTACAGTTATTTAATACGCAAATTTTTGGCGATCTCAATGGCAATATTCAATTTCACAAGTTGGAGGAATTGCTACTGGGTGACACCCGCGAACAGCGGACGAAGCAGGATAAGGATGATATCGTCCGCATTAAAGACAGGTTGCGTCGCCATGAGGTGAAAAGCGTTCAAGGTTGTTAGACGACAATAAGATTGGCGGGTGATGACACCAGCATTGGGGCGTACCGAAGCAAAATATCTGTATCTATGCCGATAAAACGCTTGAATCGCTAAATATCGATGACTTGCGATCGGGTAAAATGACTGATTGGGATAATAATATTAACTGGATCGAACCCAGTCAAATATTGCTCCCAGATTTACATTTCATGGATGTAGAGAATGCTCTCCCTGGTGCATTTTCACCCACTACCAGTCAACCGTTACTGTTCAATCGCCAGAAGATTACACCGTTAATTCCCATCAACCGGATTTTATTAGAATACTTCACCCCAGAAGATCTGATGAGACGGTTAAAATTTGAACCAGGGGATAGTAATAATACTGTCCGTGTCAAACTAAATCTGCCGCTAGTTGGGATGAATCTGACGAGCAATCGTCCGAGTGAATATCAAATCGTCCGAGAATACATTCTCGATGAGCGATATCTAATTAAAGAAATACCTGTATTAGAAATCTATCCCCACTTCAAGATTGCAGGTGGTGGTTGGCATGAATATTATGCTTTCTATCACGATCCCAGTCGCGATAATAGTGCCTTCCAAGTCGCCTTTGATGATGCCCGCAACCCTCATGTATTTGAAGACGGTGGTAAGTACCTGATGACGAGATTAGAGGAGTTTCCGATGCATATTAACTGCCTATATAAAGGTCAAAATATTGGTGCGATTGTTCTACCGACACCAGAATCAATTACATTAACAGATACTTGGAAAGTAGGCGTAGATTTTGGAACCTCTTTTACCAATATTTATGTCAATCGCCATGGTAAAAATGAAGCATTACAACTAGATTCACTTCATCTGAAAGTTACAGATGCTGACGAAGAAACTCGCAACCCAGCTTTATTTGAGTACTTTATTCCTGAAAGTTTTGTCCCTATCGATAAACCACTTCCTTTATCGACAATATTAACTCAGCGCGGACAAACACGAAATGATAAAAAGCGTCCGGTTTATGATGGACGTATCTATATACCAGATACTGGCTCTGGGTTTCGTCCCGATTCCAAGTGGATGAAAACAGATATCAAATGGAAAGACAAAGATTTGAGTCAGCTATTTCTTCAGCATCTAGCTCTGATTATTAGTGCTTTAGCAGCTAAAGACGGTGCGAATAAAATTGAATGGTCTATTTCTTATCCCTCCGCTTTTTCAAGAGGTGAAACCCGTAAATATGTCAAAACTTGGGAAGATCTAATTGGTGACTTAGGTAAGCAAATGTCGATCGAGCACATCGCCCCCGAACAAGGAGAAAAATCTTTCCGCACTGAAAGTTTAGCGATCGCCCAATACTTTGCCGATAAAGAAGGTCACAATCTGATTGGTAGCGTTTGTATCGATTTAGGTGGTGGTACTTCCGATATCTCGATTTGGCAAGATGAATGTTTGATACATCAATGCTCGATCCAATTAGCTGGACGACATTTATTATCCCAATTCCTAGAGTTACGTCCTGAATTAATTAGTAAGTGGTTCAGACAAGAATCGAGCGGTTGGCAGGGTTTAAATGACGAACAGTTCAAATCTAAAATAGACGTGCTTTTACGCCACCATAGCGAAGATTGGCTCAAAAATCGCCGTCACAATATTGAAGAAGATAAGGATTTTCAAGGGCTATTACAACTGATGACTGTTGGCATTGCCGGAATTTACTATTATATCGGTAGCATCCTTCACACCCTACAACGGGAAGAAAAATATACTGAAGCTGAAATCCCTTCTGTTTATATCGGTGGTAATGGATCGCACCTATTACATTGGATCGCTACGAGCGGACAATTTAACAAAAAAACCGATCTTAATAAACTTTTTAATCGGATGTTAGCCGCACCATCAGGATTAGAAGAGGTAGACAATCCGACTCGACTTAGCCAACGCCCTAAAGACGAAGTAGTCTGTGGATTGGTTGTAGATATCAGTAAATTAAAAGGATTGGATGAAAAAGATAACGACCCGATCGTTGCTGGAGAAGCTTGTCAGATTAATAGTCGTGAAATTGCTTGGACATCGCGATTGGAATTAGACGATGATGAAAATATCGGCGACTTTACAGTACCTCAACTCGATCGACTCAAACAATTCGTTGAAGACTTCAATCGCGGACTCAAAGATTTAAGGATTGAAGAAATCAAACCTTTTAACACCTATCAGCGTAAAACAGGTTTAGATCCACAATATAGTACTAAGCTCTGGAACGCTACCCATAAAGAGTTACGGAAAATGTTGCTCGATATGAAAGGTAAGTCCGAAGATATTCGGATAGAACCGCCATTTATTATCGGTCTAAAAGCTCTATTAAAAGTATTAGCCAAAGAATGGGCAGAAAAATAGATAGAATGCTTGGTATTAGTTGAGAT
Organism: Chamaesiphon sp. VAR_61_metabat_425; assembly: GCA_031425415.1. Classification (GTDB taxonomy): domain Bacteria; phylum Cyanobacteriota; class Cyanobacteriia; order Cyanobacteriales; family Chamaesiphonaceae; genus Chamaesiphon. Next base: position 25,372 of record JANPJH010000177.1, read on the forward strand.
TTAATGCTGAGCAATAGCCATCGCGCAGTATATTTACAGGTTTAATTATCGATCTATATGGCACATTCACATTCTTATTGCCCAGTTTGCAATCATCAAATTCAAGATCTATCGTCAGAAAAATGTGATAAATGTGGTTGGATTATAGCAGTCGAAAGTAGACTAGAATCTAAATATTATGACTTATTATCAGACTGGGGTGCGAGATACTATGAAAAAATAATAGAACTAGAAGGTAGAAACAATTTCCGCCAACGAAGATTAGAAAAAAGATTGTGGGATCATAGGGATGATATCATTCATCTTCAAAAACAGATGGATATACTCTGCAATCGTGTACCAGAAATTAAATCTATACTAGAGTCTAATGACGTAAATATCGCACAAATCGAATGTACACTAGCAGGAAGCAAAGAAGGTAACAATGACAGAGATCGAGAGTTAGAATTACCTCTCGATCTGAATATAAAAACAGATGCTGTATCGTCAGTAAATCGATATAATACATGTACTGAGAAAATCAAATTACCTCAAATACATCAATCAATAAAATCGGAATATTATCATAATATCAGCCAGTTTATGAGTAGATATAATGCTATTAATGTCAGTGTAAATCGAGAATCGATCGATCGCAATCGCGGCAATGAAGATAAAACAGTTATTTTTGAAGAAGTCAATCGCGGTAACTATTGGCTCTTCAGTCTTGAAGAAATTATTTACTTAGTACCTACAGATAAATATATAAATCAACACAGCTACACAAATACCTCTTTAAGTTTTGATTGTCATCGTTACACGCCTGATTATCAAAAAATTCAGCTAGTCAAACCAGCAATAGTATCGATCGATCCTAATACCCACCCTCAAACTTGGCGACTACAACAACGGGGCGAACTGGTATTTTTATAACTACCCTACACCTGCGCTAAAATCAAAGTATCTAAAGCTTCAGATTGAGAGGTAATCGCCCATGACTGCTATTATCGCCACCTCACCACCTGTTATCATCGATCGACAGTCATCCGCTACCTGGGAGGACTATATTCACCGTGTCGAAAATTCTCAGAGTGAGCAGCTAGAGCGTGTTTTTTTCAATTGCGGAGTAATGTGGGTTGAAGATATGGGCAACGAAGGCATCAACCACGCAAGATTTAATAAGCTTTTTACACTAATCTTCGGTTTCTGGTTTGCCAGACTGGAAGATGTCAAATTTGAGCTGATGGGTGGCTGCGTACTAGAAAAGCCCACATATCAAGGAGCTGCACCAGACGAAGTTGTATATATTGGCGGTAATGCCCCTCGATATCAATCGGGTGCGCGTCGAGTCAACTTAAATAAGTGGCGGGTGCCAGATTTAGCCGTCGAGATTGCCGATACAACTTTAGCCAGCGATTTGGATGAGAAGAAACAACTATATCTAACATTAGAAGTTCCTGAATATTGGGTAGTCGATGTGCGTGGAAAACGGGTACTGGCTTTTCGATTAGTAGATGGTAAATATCAAGAATGTATCGAATCTGTGGCGTTGGCAGGATTGCCGATCGAGTTATTAGATCGAACATTAGAACGGATGGATGATGATAATGGGAATGTTGCCATGTGGTTTGCGGCTGAGATTAATAACTTGTCTGCAAAATCTGTTGAATAATATTGCTTATTCACACGAATTAAAAACGTAGGAGCAATTTATGAATTGCCACTGCCTTTTGGGAACTCTAAAGTTAGATCGATAATTGATTTGACCATGACAGAAGTTCGCACCGTCGCCAGACAGATTCAACAACTAGAAACTTATCTAAATAATCTCGTCTCTGCCCTTACTCGCGGAGAGCTACCTGTCAATCTCCAACCCATCACCCAAATCTTCGATCGTGCGATCGAGTCTATTCCACCAGTTCTGAATTTACCTCAAGATCGATTCATCGAATTATACAACGACTTACCCAACCTATTTATCGCTTATGCGATCGATGTTACCCTCAGTGAGGAAAGTTACCATCGTCAAACTAATGAGATTTTCTTTCATCGCTTTTTACGCGGAAATTATTGGGTTATTCCGATTCAATCTGCACCAGATAAAGGATGGTTAGTTCCCAATCCTACCAAAGGTTTGTCGCTTGATCGAATGTCATCTTTAGCAACTAGTTTTGATCGAGATTTTAGTCCTAATACTAACAACAATAACTGTCTGTTAGTTGCACCCGCACTTGTCCAACTATTACCGATAGTCGAACCATTGACGTGGAAATTAGTCGAACGTGGAAAAATAACTCATACTCAACAATCCACCGCTACAACTAGTATAATTGAAAGCCTGGTGGCAAAGTTAGTAAAATTAAACGAGCGAATCTTAAAGATCGAGCAAGATAATGTAACGACTGAAGTTATCAAAACCATAACTGACAAACAAAAACAATTGCAATCTATCAGTTCTAAAATTACCCAACAGTTATCAGCAAGACAAGAGGAAATAGGATCTCTTAAATCTCAATTAGCTAAATCTAACGATCGAGCTACACAGCAAGATCGAGAAATAGCTGACTTAAAAGTTCAGATCGAATCTAGTCAAAATTTCAAAGCTACACACCCGATCGAGTCTTCTAAGGAAATCGTATCGCTTAAAGTTGACTTAGTTAGAAAAACTCAAATCTGATTATCAAAGTTATCAGCGGCAGCAAAATAAACGCGAACGAGATCTGCTAGATAGTGTCCAACTATTAGTAGATCGAGAGATTGCTAAATTACAACCAAAATTAACAGATCGAGAGATCGAAACTATCGAAGCAGAAATTGTTACTCTAGATCCACTACGGCAATCTGTAAGTGTTTCTTTGGTGGCACCAATTCAGTCTAATTCTAATAGTGAACTATCTCCTTTTGCTAGGCTTTACAATTCTGGTGAAAAGCACTTTTTACGATCATATATGGTTTCAACCGCTAGTTTGAGGAGAAATAATAGTCAAATAATCGAACTGGTGGAAGATAATATCGGACATTACTGGATTGTTCCATTTGACAACAGCACTCATTACCTAGTGCCAAAAATGGACTTCCCCAATTACGATAAATGTTTTGAAGTACTAGCATTACTATTTGATGGTAATAATGATACTACTAACTTCATCCTATTTAAACCAGCGATCGTTACCATCACTAAGTCCAGTATGCCCAAGCAGTGGAAACTAGAACAAAAAGGCTTCTTAAATGTTAAAGCATAAAGAGAGAAAATAGCCGCTATTAGTCATCCAGATGGGCGTAACGATTGAATAAAAAGTCGAGGGCATAGTTGCGTAAATCGATATAGGTTTCGCTTTCCATAATTTTCTCGCGGTTGCGGGGACGCTCGAAGGGAATATCCAGTACCTCACCAATCTTCGCTGCCGGGCCATTAGTCATCATGACCAATCGATCGGCTAGATACAATGCTTCATCGATATCGTGAGTAATCATCAAGACGGTGACTCGATGTTCGCGCCAAATCGCCAGGAGTTCGTCTTGAAGTTCTTCTTTTGTGATGGCATCGAGCGCGCCGAATGGTTCGTCGAGGATCAGTAATTGGGGTTTGATGGCTAGGGCACGGGCGATCGCCACCCGTTGTTTCATCCCGCCGGAGAGTTGTCCAGGCTTTTTATCGGCGGCTTCGGCTAGTCCTACCATATTTAAATGTTCGCGGACAATTTCTTTTTTCTGAGCATCCGTGTAGCTGGGATAGACGGAATCCACCGCGATGTAAATATTGTCGTAGGCGGTGAGCCAAGGGAGAAGACAGTAATTTTGGAACACCATCATCCGATCAGGACCGGGTTCAGTGATCAGTTGGTCTTGAAGTTTAACGGTGCCGCTGGTCGGGGTATTGAAGCCGGATACCATATTGAGCAGAGTGGACTTACCGCAACCGGAGTGACCGATCAAGCAGATAAATTCACCCTCATGGACGGTAAGGTCGATACCGTCGAGGATCGTGGCGGGGCCATCGGCTGTAGGATAGACTTTGGTGACTCGATCGATCTTGAGAAAAGGAGCAGCCTGTGTGGCGCGGTCTGGCGAGGCGGTTTCAGCGATCATTGGTTTTATGGCCGAGAGGAGTAGTTTCAATACTTTTTGGCTAGACAAATATTGCTTTTAGTTTTAGTCCGCTTAGCAGGGTATCGACCGGGAGGTTTCCTCCCAGTTGTGTACGTCAAGACAAGCGGACTTTGCAACACTAGCAGCGATTTTAGTCTCTGACTAACCTGACTAATGGCTAGGAACTAAATCGATATCGACATCTTTGATTTGTAGTTCGCGATGAATCGGTTGATTCTGGAGATATTTGATCGGATCTTCGGGGTTGAATACTTGACCGTCAAAGAGTTGGAAGGGATCGCGATCGGGTTCGATCCCCACGTAGCCCAGTTGATCGCAAGCAGTGAGGAAGTGGTCTACCCGACGAACTCGCTCCAGGATTTCGACCCGATTTTTGGGGAAGGGGGTAATACCCCAGCGGGCGAGTTGAGTTAAGACCCAAAGTCCTTCGACCCGACGCGGACAGTTAGCGTTTTCGACGTGGAACTGATGGTAGCGGGGCAGATGTTCGGGTTGAGTATCACCACCGCGATCGAATGGACCGATTAAGCCAGGGCGGATATATTGCGGCGGAATGTTCAGATGTTGACTGAGCAGGGACAGCATTTCTTCCCGGTGGCGGGGTTCATCACAATATTCACAGGCTTCGAGGATCGCTTTAACGATCGCCATGTGGGTGTTGGGATGTTGTTGTGCCCAGCTCTCCGTGAATCCCAGGACTTTTTCGGGGTTTCCAGCCCAAATGTCCAGATCGGTGGCAATGACAAAGCCAATGCCTTCTTGAATCGCTTGGGTATTCCAGGGTTCGCCGACACAGAAGCCATCAATTTGCCCAGACTTTAGGCGACTGACCATTTCTTGCGGGGGAATGACGATCAACTCGATATCAGTGTCAGGGTCAATGCCGCCGGAGGCAAGCCAGTATCGCAGCATCAAGTTATGCATCGAGCAGGAATGGACGATCCCCAGCGTGAGTTTGCGACCGATCGTAATAGCTGACTTGAGGTCTTGGAGGGTCCGAACGCCTTGGTTGTATAGCGCGCTGCTGAGGGTAATGGCATTACCATTCCGGGAGAGAACCAGGGGCACTGACATTGGGACAGAAGGTTGTCCATTCATCCCCAGGGTCAGGGCTAGAGGCATCCCAGCGACCATTTGCGCAGCAGTTAGTTCACCGCTAATGACATGCTCGGCGATCGCATCCCAGCTTACTTCCTGGAACAGGTTGACGGTTTCGATGCCATATTTGGCAAAAAAGCCTTTTTCTTTGGCGATAATTAGTGGCGCGCAGTCGGTGAGGGGGATATAGCCAATATTAACGGTGGTTTGTTCGAGTTTTTTGGTTTGGGGTGCGAGGATTTGGGTGGATTTAGCCGCTTGGCGTTGTTTGACTCGTTTTTGCTGGTTGAGGAAGTTAATAATTTCCGCCCGCATGTGGTAGTAGTCGGGATGTTTAACTACTTCCATCCGCTGCCGAGGGCGGGGGATATCGACGGTGAGGATTTGGCCGATGTGGGATTCGGGGCCGTTAGTGAGCATTACCACTCGATCGGATAATAACAAAGCTTCATCTACGTCATGTGTCACCATCACAGCGGTAACGCGGCTTTCTTCACAGATGTGCATCAGTTGTTCCTGTAATCCCCCACGGGTGAGAGCATCAAGGGCACCGAAGGGTTCGTCTAGGAGTAGTACTTTCGGCCGGATGGCGAGGGCGCGGGCGATCGCCACGCGCTGTTTCATCCCACCCGAAAGTTGGCCAGGTCGCTTTTTAGCGGCATGTTGCAAGCCAACTAACTCGATATGATGTTCGACAATACTCTTGCGCTCCCCTTGGGACTGTTTGCTGTAAACTTCATTAACGGCTAAGGCAATATTTTCGCGCACGGAGAGCCAGGGCAGTAGCGAATAATTCTGGAATACTACCATTCGATCGGGACCAGGTTCGGTAATTTCTCGCCCTTCTAAGATTACCCCACCAGCAGTGGCTCGATCGAGTCCAGCAATCATATTTAGTAGGGTAGATTTGCCGCAGCCAGAGTGCCCAATCAAGGAGATAAATTCGCCCTGTTTAATTTCTAGTTCGATGTTTTTAAGTGCAACATATCTACCTCCATTAGCTAATGGAAATACTTTATCAACGTGATCGATTTGGACAAACATCTTGGTTAGGGGGTATGGGATACGAAATAACTTAATTCTGTCGATCCTTAAATTCTACAAATTATGCTCTACGCTTACTTTTTATCTTCGGCAACGATTTTAGAGCCAACAAAGACAACCAATAGATCGAGTAAATAGCCGACTACCCCAACATAAATCAGTGCCAGGATAATTCGATCGAGATAGGCATTATTATAAGAATCCCAGATAAAGAAGCCAATTCCTACGCCCCCGATTAACATTTCTGCGGCAACAATCGCTAACCAAGATAACCCCAGCCCAATTCGTAATCCTGTAAAGATATAGGGTAAAGCGGCAGGTAATAAAATTTTGAAGAAGTAGGTAGTATTGGAGAGTTTTAAAACTCGTTTGATGTTGATGTAATCTTGGGGAATTTGCTGAACACCAACTGTCGTGTTAATCAAAATTGGCCACACCGCAGTGATGAAGATTACAAAATATGCTGCTGCACTGTTGTCTTTGAGCGCAGCTAGCGATAGTGGCAGCCAAGCCAAAGGAGGAATTGTTCTGAGAACTTGAAAAATCGGATTTAAGGCACTGTATAGCAGCTTATTGGAACCGATGATAATTCCCAAACCAACCCCAACAACTACGGAGAAGAAAAATCCCACAAATACCCGCTGCAAACTAGCCCAAACTTGCACCGCTAAGCCTTTGGAATTTCCCTCATTATTGAAAAAGGGATTGATAATGAACGGATCCCAAGCATCACGCACGATCTGAATTGGCCCCGGTAATCCTTGAGAACCGACGGGACATAAAATTTGCCACACTATTAAGAAAACGAACAAGGCACCGATTGGCGGTGCAAAACTTCTAATTTGTTTTCTGACCCAAGGGTTACTAAGTACTTGCCGACTTTTGCCTAATTTTTGAGTGCTGACTGCCATAATTCTTCCTGAATAATTAGTAGTTAATAGCTAGTTAATTTAGTATAGTCAATGTAGTTAAATTCTGAACGATATCTACCCTCTAAATTTTCAGATCTGGTAGTTAATGGTTAAATTATCGATCAATCACATAGTGAAAAGCTCACTAATCACCTGAGAAATTCCGGTAAGGTGGGTAATATCCACCCTACACTATTTCAGCTATTAGACTTTTTTAATCTTGAGAGATTTGAGGTAATCTTCTGGCTTCTCAGGATCGAACTTTACGCCATCAAAGAAAGTTTCAACCCCTCTCGATGGACTAGCTGGAATCTGTGCAGCATCAACTTTTAATGCTGTGGCTGCTGCCTTCCATAAATCCTCACGGTTGACTTTTTTGATCATTTCCTTGGCTTTTACAAAGTCAGTGGGAATGTTACCCCAACGCATATTCTCAGTCAGGAACCATAGGTCATGACTTTGATAAGGGTATGAAGCATTATCCGCCCAGAACTTCATTGCTTGAGGGAATTTATCGACCTTTCTACCATCACCATAATCGATCGTACCTTGAGTTCTGGGTAGAATGTCTTCTACCTTCACATCAAACCACTGCGGTCCAGCGATAATTTTGCACATTTCGGCCTGATTTTCTGGTTTGTCACACCACTGTTGAGCTTCTAGTACTGCCATCAAGATGGCTTTAGCCGCTTTAGGATTTTTGTCTACCCAATCTTGACGCATTGCCAAGGCTTTTTCGGGGTGATCTTTCCACATTTCTCCGGTTACAAATGCGGTGTAGCCTAATTTCTGATTGACTAATCTACCATTCCAAGGTTCGCCTACACAGAAAGCTTCCATACTGCCAGTCTTCATATTGGCAACCATTTGAGGTGGTGGAACCGGTACAACAGCTACATCTTTAGTGGGATCGACACCATTAGCTGATAACCAATACCGCATCCATAAATCGTGCGTACCACCGGGGAAAGTAACTGCTACTTTGACATCAGTTTTGCCACCAGTTTTTGCTTTAGCAATTGCACCTTTTAAGCCATCGCCCTTGAGTTGAACTTTAGAATCTTTGTAAGCATTAGAGATCGAAACTGCCTGACCATTAGTATTCAACCTAGCCAAAATGTACATCGGCACAGGCTGCTTGGTTTTAGTCATCCCCATCGTCATGAAATAGGGCATAGGGGAGAGAATATGCGCCCCATCAATCCCACCACCAGTGGAACCAGTTTCTAAATTATCGCGGGTAACTGGCCAAGAAGCTTGCTTGACAACGGAAACATCTTTCATGCCATATTTGGCAAATAAACCCTTTTCTTTAGCAATAATTAGAGGTGCTGAATCAGTAAGAGCAATGAAGCCTAGTTTTGCAGTTGTGACTTCTGGCGCATCACCTGCGGCAACGCTAGCTGCTGGAGTTGTGCTAGCTGTAGGATTAGCTTCGCCCTCAACTTTTTTACTACAGGCATTAGTTAAGATACTTGCCGCCGCAGTGGCACCCATCGCTAGCATAAACTTCCTACGTGAAAATTTACTCATATATTTACCGATCTCTCCTCATGTTTTGGTTACTAAAATCAATCACTGATTGCTTCAATACTATTGTCGTTTTCTATTGCCTTAAAAACTGTAGTTTTAGTTACCAATTGTCAAAAAAATTAGAATTCATTGCAATTTAGTTACCAGGAATACTGCAATCTAATAAAATATTGATACTTACTATTTACCAATAACTAAATGTGCAACTTAGTCAAGTAGATACCAAATAAAAAAAGAGTTGTCAAGCTAATGGCAACCCAGTTTGTAGCTATGGAGTGAAGCAAGATTGAGATCTTAAAATAGTGATTTCAGATTAGATTTTGTACTGCCAAGCCAAAACTATCCAAGATCGACTCTCATCTGGTTTACAGAGGTTTTGCACCAAACTTTTCAACTAATAAGTCGATTAGTACAGTGTCTAAATCTGTCAGTAGAACTCCTTTCATCACTTTTTCACCGAGTTTGGCATCTTTACCAACGGTCCCACCCATGAAAATATCCACAGCATCCACCGTTTTGCCATCCTTCCGACCTTTGGCTCCCATCAAGCCGATATCCGCGACTTGAGGTTGACCGCAAGAATTGGGGCAACCAGTCCAATGAATTCGCACTGGTTTGGGAACGGCAACTTTAGCTTCTACCGCATCAATCACTGATACTGCATACTGCTTAGTTTCAATCAGCGCAAAGTTGCAAAACTTAGCACCAGTACAAGAGACGACCGTGCGACTAAGATTGCCTGGGTTGACTTGGAATCTTTGAAGAATTGGTTCGCTTAGTAGTGTTTCTAGTTTGGCATTGGCAACGTGGGGAATGATGACATTTTGCTCGACAGTAACTCGTACTTCCCCAGTGCCATAAACTTCCGCTAATCTGGCTAGTTCAAAAAGATCGTTCGATTTGAGATGACCGACGGGGATGTGTAAACCCACATAACTCAATCCTGCTTGTTTTTGGGAATAAACGCCAATGTGGTCGCGTTTTTCCCATTCAATTTCATCTTTGGGTGCAGCAGGTGATAGACTTTTCCCATATACTTGTTCGGCTTCGACCCGAAACTTTTCGATGCCCCATTCATCGATTAGGAACATCAATCGTGATTTCATTCGATTAGCCCGCAGACCGTTATCACGAAATAACCGCAAGATACTCAGACTAAACTCAACCACCTCTTCGGGTGCGACCCAAACATTCATCGGAACTGCGGCATCACACCGCTTACCAGAAAAGAACCCCCCAACTAAAACATTAAACCCAAACACATCATCTTTAAATGCCGGGATAAATGCCAGGTCATTAATTTCGGCATGAACGGAGTTATCGCGACAACCTGCAATTGCAATGTTAAATTTGCGCGGTAAATTACTAAACTCCGGATTCCCCTCACCTTTACTAATAATCCGATCCTGTAACTCCTGAATCATCTCGCGGGTATCGTACAATTCCCCTGAGTCAATCCCAGCTACTGGCGAACCAGTAATATTCCGGACGTTATCCATTGCTGATTGCATACTGGTGAGTCCGACGGCTTCCATCTTGCGGAAGATTTCTGGCAAATCCTCAATCCGAATTCCCCGGAGTTGAATACTCTGGCGGGTGGTAATATCTGCACAACCGTCATCTCCATAGCGTTGGATGATGTCTCCCAACACGCGCAATTGCTCGCTGTTGATAATTCCGCTCGGAATGCGTAATCGCATCATAAATCGCCCAGGAGTCACCGGGCGAAAAAATACTCCCAACCACTTTAATCGATGATCGCGATCGGTTTCATCCATCGCTTCCCAGCCAATCTGCGCAAATTCTGCCAGCTCGGCTTTGAGTGATAGTCCGTCTTTCTCTGATTTGAGTCGCTCAAACTTATTTTGGGTGGCTGATGTGGCTGTTGTCATAACCGGAATCCTCGGTAGCTTGCCGCTGCACAGAATTGAGTTTTTATCGAAAATTAACCTTGTGTATCATAACTTAACGGTAACAACTGGCTCGGTTGGTATTCTTTGTTACAAAAAACTAATTTTTATGATATATGCGGATTTAGTTAATGCAATATTCGGATAACAGATATTCGCGCTATCATTCAGGCTGTTGAGCAAGTCACAACTGAATAGCTTTCTCCCCTCTTCTTGCTTGTGGAGGACTAGAGTTGGGCTTCGATCCTTAGATTACTAACGCCTGATGAATATCTATTCCCAGTTACTTTTTCCTACTTTAATCGATCGAGTGATGTCGGGTAATGATTTTGCGCTCTATCGGCGGGAACTCTTGGCGGATGCAACGGGAGAAGTCCTAGAAATCGGCTTTGGTACTGGTTTAAATTTAGCTTATTATCCGATCGCTCAAATCCAGCGAGTTACCACTGTCGATGTCAATCCTGGTATGAATAAAATCGCCCAAAAACGCATTGCCATCAGTCAGCTTAATGTCGATTATCAAGTGTTAAATGGCGAAAAGTTGCCAATGGCCGATAATACTTTTGATACGGTAGTGAGTACCTGGACACTTTGCAGTATTGAACATGTGGAACAAGCGATCGCAGAAATTTATCGAGTCTTAAAACCTGGTGGGAAATTTTTATTTATCGAGCATGGTTTGAGTAACGAACTAAATATTCAAACTTGGCAACATCGACTTACCCCCATTCAAAAATTAATTGCAGATGGCTGTCACCTTGATCGCGAAATTAAGACTTTGATTGCCAAACAGTTTAGCAATTTAGATGTTAAGGAATTCTACAAACCTGATGCACCTAAAATTGGTGGTTATTTCTATCAGGGAATTGCGATTAAGTCCGCATAGTTGATGGTGGCTAACTCATCTCGCCTCACCACTATCTCTTGACCTCCCGTCTCAGCAAGAGCGAATTGGTCACGACACTAACCGAACTTAACGCCATCATGGCTCCAGCCGCCGAGGGACTGAGCATCGCGCCCCAGTTATACCAATATAGTAATCCCGCCGCAGCCGGAATGCCGATCGAATTATAAATTACCGCCCAAAATAGATTTTGACGAATCTTGGTGAGCGTGGCTTGAGATAACTCGATCGCGGCAACCACATCTAAGAGTCGATCGCGCATTAAGATGATATCAGCAACTTCGATCGCCACATCGGTACCCGCATTTAGGGCAATACCCAGATCTGCTTGTGCTAATGCTGGAGCATCATTAATCCCATCTCCAACCATCCCGACTTTGTGGGGCAATTCAGGTGTATCAGGATTGGTTTGCAAGGATTGGATAATTTTGGCTTTACCTTGAGGCAAAACTTCTGCATAGATATCAGTAATACCAAGCTGCCCAGCGATCTGGTCGGCAACTGATTTCCTGTCCCCAGTCAGCAATACAATCTGTAAGTCCCTGCGCTGCAACTGTTTGACAGTCTCAATGGCATCCGATCGCAACTTGTCAGTCACCCCAATCAGCCCCATCATTAGCCCATCTACTGCCACATACACTAACGTTTTACCCTGGGATGCCAACTGCTCTGCCTTAACTTGCCATTGAGCATTCACCTCAATTTCCCGCATGGTCAGCAAACGGTGATTACCAATGACGAGGGAGTAGTGATTAGGGATTAGGAGATAGGGGGTAGGGGGTCGTGAATTCTCCAGATCATCCCTTTTACTCCCCTCCAAGGAGGGGCTGGGAGTGGGTGCCGTAACTTCCGCCTCAACCCCCAATCCAGCTTCCGTATGAGAACTAACCACTACTGGTACAGTTAAGCCCAATCGGGTAGCTTCCTGCCCAATGGCGACTGCCAACGGATGATTGGTGACACTTTCTGCCGCCGCTGTGAGTTGCAATAACTTAGTTGCCGTAATTGTGTCAGACGTAAGAATATCTGTAACTTGAGGTTTCCCCTCCGTCAACGTTCCCGTCTTATCAAACACGATCGTGTCTAACTGATGTACTGATTCCAAAACATCCCCGCCCTTGATCAATAATCCCTGCTCAGCACCAATACCCGTCCCCACTAAAATGGCGGTTGGCGTGGCCAAACCCAAAGCACAAGGACACGCAACCACCAATACCGCGATCGCCGCTTTTAGCGGTGTTAGCGTGGATGCAGCGGGGTCTAAATTGGGATTGTGGATACCGATAAAGTACCAAAATAGACAAGTGAGAATCGCGATCGCCAGTACGCCGTATGTAAAATATCCAGCTATTGTGTCGGCTAACTTCTGGACTGGAGCCTTAGAGGTTTGAGCCGCTTCGACCAGGGTAATAATTTGAGCGAGGGTTGTATCATCCCCAGTCCGAGTGACTTCGATCGAAATTGCCCCAGATTGATTGACAGTTCCGGCAATTACCAGATCTCCAGACTGTTTAACGATCGGGAGAGATTCACCCGTGAGTAATGACTCATCGATCGTTGTCTGTCCCCAGCGAATCGCCCCATCAGCCGGGATCTTTTCACCAGGCAGTACCCGCAAATATTCACCGACTTTCACCTGTTCTACGGGGATTTCGATGGCTTGGGGTCGATCTGGATCGGGACTAACTAATCTAGCGATCGCGGGTTGAAGGGAGAGTAATCGATCGAAGGCATTTGCCGCCCGATGTTTCGCCTGTTGTTCGAGCGTCCGCCCCAACAGAATAAACCCGATAATCATTACAGGTTCTTCAAAAAAGCACTCCCAACCGAGATCGGGTAGTAACAGTGCTACCACACTGGCAGTGTAGGCTGAAATTGTCCCCAACCCCACCAGGGTATTCATATTGGGATTGCCATGCCACAGACTACGCCAACCATCACGCAGAATCGATCGACCGGGCAAGATAATTGCTAATGTTGCTAAACCCCAATGCCACCAAAAATTATTCAGTGCTGGGTAGCCATGTTCTAGGTGGGTAGTCGGTTGGGTGAAATGACCGAGAGCAGATAACCCCAAGAGGACTCCGGCAGTGATGAGCTGTTTGAGGAGTTGTTGGGATTCCTCAATATATTTTGCCTGTCGATCGATACTCGATTTACTGGTAGCACTCGATCGCGGTTGAGCCGGAAAGCCAGCTATAGTCAGTTGAGCCGCGAGATCTTCTGCGGTAACGGTTTCGGGTTCTGTGACAATTGCCGCCACACCTGTGAGCAGATTGACGCAAGCAGATTTTACACCCCTTTGGGCAATTAGTTGTTTCTCGACAGCACCAACACATCCAGCACATTTCATGCCCGATACATCTAGGACAATTGTGGTAGTAGCGGCGATCGCAGATTCAGTGGCGATGGTAGGTGGGATATTTGTCTTGACCATGCGAAATCTGGGCTGTGGGAGTGTCTCTATCTACTATCCAATAACTCCGCCAAAATTGCATTGATATAATTTAAGTCAATCCCAGATCGCTCAAGCCTAGCGATCGACGAGTGCGCCCACCGACAATGCCATCAGCCACTAAATTTTTCTGAGCTTGAAACTGTTTGACTGCTTTATCTAAACCTGGCCCGAAGACTCGATCGATCTTAACGGGAATCCCGGCTGTTTGGATTGATCGTTGTAGTGCTTCAACATCCACGCCAATTTGCAGCGGTTGAGTATATTTGAGAATGCGCGGTACTGATAATCCGGCAAACCCTTCTGCGGGTGAATTGCTGAGTTTGCCCTCAGTAATCGGCCCAAAATCGCCCTGTGCAGGGATTAAATCGGTAGGGTTGGCAAGATTCCAAATCTGTTGAAAGGCGATTGTGGCAATTTTGTTAATCGATCGAATCCGAGCATCCTTACAATCGTAATGTACGGGGTCAAAAGCACCCAACCACTTCCATCCAGACACTTCCAAACTCATGCGCCAGCCGCTCGAATCCTCAATATCGATCGCGCTAGCGTTGTTATGATTGCTTTTGCCAGGTGCTGCCGCAGCCGTAATCCCACAGCGTTGCTGCTGGAAGTGCGATCTGAGCAGCATTTGACCAGCCAAGGTGCGGTAAGCTGAGTTGATAATTATTTGCTTACCCCGCAACCCGATCGCTTTTGCCAGACATTCTTTCACAGGTGCTTGCAGCCACGGATGTACGGACTGTCCCAGTTTGACGTTAAGATCGTCGATCCGCACCAATAAACCTGGGCTAATTTTGTTCATCTGATAAATCAACTGATTGTCTATGCCACGCACTGCATAGGTAGAACAATCTACAACATCTTTGATTAGTGTCATCGGGGAGTTGGGAGTTGGGAGTTGGGAGTTACCAAAAACCACCACGTTTACCATTAGGGAAAACGGTCATAAAATTGGTTTTAGCTTGGGTCAATTGTTCTTCGGTGACTTTGACACCCTTCAAATTTGCCCCACAGAGATTTGCACTGTGGAGATTGGCATAGTTAAGATAGGCTCCACTGAGATCGGCATTGCGAAGATCGGCGTTTTGTAGGTTAGCGTAACTAAAATAGCCCTTTGTGAGCGTGGCATCTTTCAGCACTGCCCCACTAAGGTCGGCTTTTTCAAACTTACCACCAGATAAATTTGCACCTTGAAAGCTAATTTGAGCGCAATTGGCACTGTTGAGTGTAATGCCAGGTAGATGAGCTTTAGAAAGATCGAGACTGCTAAGATCCATCTCATTAAAAGTCCGCTGTCCGCGTCTGAACGCCGCTAGCACTCCTTGAGCATCTAACTTCAATGCTTCTCGTTTGACAACTGGTTGCATCGGCGATGTCCCAAATCCGGTGCGAGGATCTGCTCCAAACCGACTGGGTTCGCCGCCATTTCGCAGATTAGTCGGGTCGCGTTCTTCTCTGGTTCGCTTGATGGCATCTGCCATCCGTTTAGCCGCCGATCCCGTCGCTGCCGCATTAGGATTACTCGGCATCCCTGGTGGGGTGGAAGCTTGACCTAGTGGGGTGGGGTTTCGGAGGCTATTGACGGGGCGATTAGTTAGTCCGGCGGGGGTAGTGTCTACAATCGCTTCCGTTTCCAGTGCCCGTTGAACTTCTTCCGCCGACTGATAGCGGTAGCGGACAGAAACCTCCAGCATTTTCCCCAATACGTGGGTAAGATGTTTCGTCAACTGAACATGCTTTTGCCACATCATTTCCCCGGTAGAGGGGTTGTACTCAATATCCTTGGGTGACTTTCCAGTCATCAGATAGATACAAGTCACGCCGAGGGCATAGATATCGCTGGCAAAAATCGGCCGCATTGCCAATTGTTCGGGCGGAGCATAGCCAGACGTACCGACAGCAAAAGCCGTAAAAGCGGTTTGTCCAGATCCCTCTTGGGCTTCAGCCAACTGTGCTACATGATTTTTAACTGCGCCAAAGTCAATTAAGACCAGTTTTCCATCCTGTTCCCGCCGCAAAATGTTGGCGGGCTTAATATCACGGTGAATTACCTGTCTGGTATGGATATACGCAATCACTGGCAAGATTTCTTTGAGGAAGTCCCGAATCTTAGATTCATTAAATAACCCCAACTGCTTAACTTCTTGATGAACGGTCTGGCCGCTCACATATTCCTGCACCAAATAAAAATTGCGTCGCTCTTCAAAAAAGTCG
>JANPJH010000178.1:0-8203 GCA_031425415.1 Chamaesiphon sp. VAR_61_metabat_425
TCACGGATCGCCTCTGCACTCTGGTTCCAGCGACTGAAATCAATTTTTAGCATCCTGTTCTTCGCATAGCGATATAAGGCTCTAGAATTAGGATATCTGCTATTGACCAAAAACTCCAGGTCTCATCTTGGGTGGGGTTTAACACCCATGTGGCTGTCAGCAAAGATCGGTACCAATCGATATCCGGTGGGCACCCATTGCCATAGTTCTTGCAGCTCTGGGCTACTTGGCGGTGCCCCCAACCCTAACCGTGCCAGAATCAACCGAATCAGCACCGAATTAAAGTGCTGGGGGAATCTATACTGCTCCTGCGCATGGTCTAAAAAAAAAGTTTTATGGTACTGCTGTAAACTCTGCTCCAAGGCAGAAATCTGCTCCAGCAATTCCTTCACCTCGCTTAATCGGTGCCGATGGTTGGTTAACAACAACTCTGCTGCACTACTAAAGTGCCTCCCTTCATCTTTAACCAAATGGTGACCGATCTTCTGAATCGCCGCTCCAAAATAACGATAGTATTCCTGAAGATCGCGGCGATAAGAATAGACAGAGCCAATCTCATCAAACATCATGCTCACCAGGATGGTAAATTCATCGTTGAGGAGGATCTCGATCGGTTCAATTGCATGGACTCGCGTCGAAAACTGCCGATTCATGTCCGCAAAGCTAACTCCCGCAAGGCAATGATAGGTGCGGCGCAACGCCTCATAGTGTTTGAGTTCATCCTGTAGCCACAGATCTAGCATCGCGAGAAACTCCAGAGACATCCGCTCCTGTCGTGTCATGATGTGGTCATACAGCGACTGAGCATCTCCCTCGGAGTAGACATCTCGACTGAGCAGATGGCAAAAGTTGGTGTAAACTTCCCTGGGTGCCCGATCGAGGTATTCAGCCGGAATGCGATAATCGAGCGGGATGACCGCCTCTAGATCCCAAATATTTTGGTTTATTCTCACTTCTCTCCCATCGACGCTAAGCAAACGAGGTGTGCGCTTGGCTGCCAGCATAGACTCTTTTGTGGTTCGCGATCTCAGCCTTAATTCTGCCATCAATCTGGAATGTATAGACCACCATCAGAGACAATGTGCGGAATAATCAAACAGTGTCGTCCAGTAATTTTAGAAGTGTCACCGCGAATAATTATGCCTGCGGCTGCGTCATCGATAACCCAGCTGCCGATCGTGTAATAATAGCCAAAGGCTGCGGGTAGTTCGATATATTCTTGAATAATAAAACCCTCAGCACCATAGCCAAAAGAATCTTTTTGCTCTAGAGCACCAAACCCAGTTTCGATCGATATGGCAACGCCTTCTAGCCCCAGCATGGGTTTTCTAACGTGCATTCCTAACAGCAATTGAGTAGACTCGTAGGAGTTGTCAGTATCTAGATAAGTTGCTAACAAATATTTGCCACCATCTGAAGCTCCAAATTGTTCCCACATCATCGCCAGCGCACCTTTATTCGAGAGAACTTGCTTCCATAAGGGTTCAATAATCTTCACTTCGCCTGTTTCTAACCGACTAGCGAGAGCCTCTGTACTGCTGTCATTCACCAGATCATTTTGGAGATCTGACCAGTCATACATCTTCCACATCACCGGAATTCGCTCATTTACATGATCTACAAAGTAGCCATCTTCATCTAGTCCCAATCCCCGCTGAATCTCGCGACCACGTTCGTCTTTCCGTCCTCGAAGATAGACAATTTGGGTATAAATATTGGAATCAACCTCATCTTCGAGAATTTGAATTAACTGCATCGCCATTTCTAGATCTTCTTCCAGATTTTCATCCACTAGAAAAGAGATGCCGCGATCGCGGAGATTGTAACCTGCCACAATCCGCCGCCATTGTCCCGCAATTCGATCCCAATATTCGTTAAATTGACCAGCATCACTCGGCAGGGGAAATTTACCCCGCTGGTGGTTCTGCATATAATCCACATACCAATTCCATTGATAGACTGTTTCCGCGCCCAGCAGGGGAGTCTCGCCATTGATTTCCAGCAGTTTAATCTGTCCTTCAGTGGTGATTGCCAGATCGAAGCGCACGGATAGGGATAAATCTTCGACTGGCTCAGTCCGATCCCAACTATTTTTAATGGCTTGCCAATATTCTGGACGGATTTGGAGGGCGGTTAACCGTCGATCGACATCACCTTCCTCCAGATCGGTGAAAAACCAGTCGAGAAACTCGACACACATTGCCCAGAGCCGTTCTGTGGCTTGGACGATCGCAGTTTCTTCTTGACAGTCAAACTGGATCGCGAAGGGTTGGGGAAGTGCCTCAACCCAGTATTTTTGCTGGGCATCACTTAACACATCTGCTTGGTAGGCATTTTCTTGAATATGCCGCTGCCAATTGGGGCGACGAGCTATTTTGATCGGTTTCATCTGGGGCTATTTCCCTCCACGACCAGTACTTTTAAAAGAGGAGCCAAAACCCTGAGAACTTCGCCCCCGAATGGTGCCGCTAGCCGATGTTCCCGTCGGCCGTGATGGTGCGGCGAAGGTGGTATGTCGAGGGGCGATTACTCTACCTGTAGTGGTTTGAGCGATCTCGCGACCGTAAGAAGTGACGACTCTACCAGGCGTATTACTGAGATAAACACTCCGAGTTTCGTATACTCGATGTTGATACCCACCATAGTTGATATAGGTATAGCTGGGATTGTAATAAGGATCGATGTAGGTGCCACCATATACGGGGCGGTATCCAGCCGACTGTCCGCCAGCCGGAATCGTTTCACACTGTACGCCTTCGGCTTGACAATCAGCGATTGCCGCATATACAGGTGCTGTCTTGTTATGTTCCTGTTGGGCTGCCAGCATTTGCGGGGCACAGTCGGCGACTTGCATCGGCGGCGGGGTTGGTTCTTCGGCTAGTTGCCCAATCCGGTATTTTTCCTGCAAAACCACATATTCATCTTGCTGCTTTTTGGTGTCGGCTTCGCATTGTGCCGTGGTTTGATAAAACACAGCATCGATCGATTCGTTCGCTTTTTCCTCGGTCATCTCCGAGTTATTGCAATTAGCGACAATAATTGCGAGAACACCAGCGATCGCTAAACCTGCAAAAATCTGTCCCCGACGAATTTGCCGGGGTTGGAGATTATTTGTGGATTCTTGAACCTGTTCCCGCCGAATTTGGCGGATTTGCAGGTCTTCGTCGGGTTGATTTTTTTTGGGAGTCATAAGCTACCCCTGTTAAGGTGAGTATTAATTAGTGTGTGGAACCGGAGATCTGGGGGTTGTCTTGACTCGCTAATCCGTCGGGAAACCCGACGAACGCGAGTCGCTCCGACCCCCAGACCCCCCGTTGAGGGGCGACCCAAATCGCGCTGAGGTCTCCTCAGCGTGCGTTTGGGTCAAGACAGCGGAACGCCGCCCCTCAAACTCCCCGCGTATTTTGGTGATTTTTACTTCGTGGGATATGCATTGCTTTCACCTTGTGGCTGCGGGGTAGGGTCTAGCTGGTGTTAATATCACGATCTATTGTGAATATACCCTCCCCTGGGCGTAAACTTGGAGCTATGACTCTAAAGGCACAAATTCGTCGATCAATCCTTGTGATTATGATTCCCCGCCGCTAAGATAATCCTACAAAAATTTAGATCTACTCTCCACATATTTACCAACAGTAACAAAGACCGATTTAAGCTAACCCTTATTGCTAACTGTTGCAACCGAACAACTTAGCGATCTCAAAGCTGCTAAATAAATTACAGTTAGAGAAGGAATCACACGCGCGATCGTAATCAAACGGGGAAAATGGCTATGCACCTAAGCGAAATAACCCACCCGAACCAGTTGCACGGTTTATCGGTTCGGCAGTTAGAGCAAATTGCCCTGGAAATCAGGGAAAAACACCTTCAGACAGTGGCAGCCAGCGGCGGTCATTTAGCACCAGGGTTGGGAGTGGTTGAACTTACTCTTGCCCTTTATCAAACATTGGATCTCGATCGAGATAAAGTAGTTTGGGACGTGGGACACCAAGCGTATCCTCACAAATTAATTACTGGCAGATACAATCGCTTTCACACTCTGCGTCAAAAAGATGGCATTGCAGGCTATCTCAAACGTGGTGAGAGCAAATTTGACCATTTCGGAGCCGGACATGCCTCCACGAGTATTTCTGCTGCCTTGGGGATGGCGATCGCCCGCGACCTCAAAGGTGAAAACTTTAAATGTGTTGCCGTGATTGGCGATGGCGCACTTACTGGCGGGATGGCATTAGAAGCGATCGATCATGCCGGACATCTACCCAAAACTAATCTGTTGGTGGTGTTGAATGACAACGAGATGTCGATCTCGCCCAACGTTGGCGCAATTCCTCGCTATTTGAATAAGCTGCGTGTTAGTGCGCCGATTCAGTTCCTCAGTGACAATATCGAGGAGCAGTTAAAAAATATCCCGTTTGTGGGTGAATCGATTTCTCCAGAACTCGCACGGGTGAAAGAAGGGATGAAGCGACTGGCTGTACCTAAAGTCGGTGCTGTATTTGAAGAGTTAGGCTTTACTTATATCGGCCCTGTGGATGGTCACAATTTGGCAGAATTGATTAGTACCTTCCAAGGCGCGCACAAGCATCCAGGGCCAGTCATGGTTCACGTTGTGACTACTAAAGGGAAAGGATACACGATCGCCGAAAAAGACCAAGAAGGCTATCATGCTCAAAATCCCTTCAATCTCGCCACCGGCAAAAGTGCCCCCGCCACTAAGCCCAAACCACCGACATATTCCAAAGTATTCGCCGATACCCTAATCACCCTCGCGGAACAAAACCCGAAAATCGTTGCAATTACGGCAGCAATGGGTACGGGGACTGGCTTAGATAAGTTTCAGCAAGAATTTCCCGATCGATATTTAGATGTAGGTATTGCCGAACAACATGCAATTACTTGTGCCGCAGGTTTAGCAACCGAAGGAATGCGCCCCGTTGCCGCGATTTATTCGACGTTCCTCCAACGCGCCTTCGACCAAATCGTCCACGATGCTTGTATTCAACATCTGCCAGTATTCTTCTGTCTCGATCGAGCTGGAATCGTTGGAGCCGATGGCCCCACCCACCAGGGGATGTATGATATTGCCTATATGCGGTGTATCCCGAATATGGTGCTGAAGGCTCCCAAGGATGAGGGCGAATTGCAGCGGATGTTAGTAACGGGGATTAATTACACTGACGGCCCGATCGCAATGCGCTATCCGCGTGGGAATGGGTATGGTGTACCGTTGATGGAAGAAGGCTGGGAAGATTTACCGATCGGTAAAGCGGAAATTCTCCGTCAGGGTGATGATGTATTAATGATTGCTTATGGCTCGATGGTGCATCCCACGCTTCAAGCAGCTCAACTGCTAAATGAACATGGCATCTCGGCTACGGTGATTAATGCACGGTTCGCCAAACCTTTAGATACCGAACTATTTGCGCCGCTAGCGCAGAAAATTGGCAAAGTAGTCACAGTCGAAGAAGGCTGTCTGATGGGTGGTTTTGGTTCGGCAATTGCTGAATCCTTGCTAGATCTCAATGTGGTGGTACCGATCAAACGGATTGGCGTACCAGATATTTTGGTCGAACACGCTACACCGGATGAGTCATTGGGTAGTTTGGGTTTAACTAGTTCCCAAATTGCCGAAACAGTGCGGACTACTTTCTTTACTCAAAAACCTGTAGCAGTCAGCATCTAAAGTGTAGTGCATCGCTTCGCTCAACTAACGGTAAGGTCGAGAGTTGAGCGAAGTCGAAACTCGGCGGTGGAAGTGTAGTCTTGATCGATAATCCCCTAATTGTTAGCTAGCAACTGAAACTTGCGGTTGATTTTGTCTAACTTTTTTTGCTCGTCGCATCGGGATTTGTACCAGTTCGACTTCTGCTTCTCTCGCTACGGGAAAAATCACCGCTTCCACTACAGGTGATTCAGCTTCTTCACTAGCTGTGATAGTAACCTGCTTGACTGGCGCAACTCCTACCCCTCGAACGAGTAGTTCTACCGTTTCTTGATAATAACTAATATCAACTCCGGCCTCGGACATTTCTTGGGAATTAATTCCCCAGCCAAGGATATCTAATAATTTAAATGGATCGGCGAGCAAGAAGGAAGAAAGTGCAATCTCCTTAATTGAATCGATCACGGTCTGTTTAATATCTGTATCGGTTGATGAAATCGCTTGTTTGATATTTGCCATACATCGATCGACGACATCGGGGTCAAAAGGTGTAATGGCAGATATGACCATATCTCCAGCTTTAGAAATTTCACTACAACCAGCTTCTAAAACATTTAGCATCGGTAATATCTCGCGATCTCCACTAAGATCCAGTTGACCCATAAATACATGTCGTTCGTAACCAGCGGGGATACCTTTAAAGTAGATCGGAATATCTGTTCTCCCTGACCTTAAAATTTTGTGTAACGCGATATCTAAAGTGTTAATCGGCCAACCAATATCTTTAACAGCTAAAAGTTTAGTTTGGCCCGGTTTTAAAATAGTTAGAGCATTCAGGAGCAAGTTGACAGATTCTTCAATATTTTGAGTGTAGATATGTCTGTCAGGTGCGTGCATACTGACTAAGCCATTGGCAACTCGATCTTCTAGATCGGCACTAACTGGGCTATTTTCAATTACATGGGTAAACCGAACGATCCCATATTTACATTGTCGGGGCTGGGAATTGTCACTAAATAACCACTCAGCAATCTTCTTAGAAGCTGCATAGATATCAGGTGTAAAGTATCTCGATGCTTTACCCGTCGATGAGAAAATACAAGCCTCAACTTGGTTCTTTTCGCACAATTGAATGATGTGGTCGCAACCTAAAATATTAGTGCTAACAGTATGATGAATTCGCTTTTCAGCTAGACCAGGTAATCTTTCCGCCGCTAAATGAAAGACAACTTGTGGATGCTCTAAATCAAAGATATCTTGAAGAGATTGCAGATCGCGGACATCACCATGATAATAACTAACCGGAATATCAAAATTGCTGTCAGTTGTATCGATCGCGACTCGTTGAGATCTGTCAGTGGTGATATCTAGCGAAATAACTCGCTTCACACCAAATTGTTGTAATTTAGCAATTAAATTTGTCCCGACAAACCCTTGTCCGCCAGTAATTAAGACTACTTTGTTTTTTAAGATAGATTTAATTTTACGTCGATCGATCGCCACCCGTCGCTCGTAAACTTCGGTAAACGGGTCGATACTTAATTTTTTACGCCCAGAGATATCAATTAGTTGATTAGTTAGCGCACTCAATTTTGCAAGTACGAGTGGATCTGTTGGATCGGGTGCTCCAACTGGTACTGTTTCCCAAATTTCTTCGAGGATATCACTTTTGGACAATGACTTTGACAATACCATGATCTGCTCTCTAAGTAGTTGATTTTAAGAATTATTTCCACCTAAAGTATCATTCAAGTGGGATTCACAATAGTCCGGACAGTTTTTCAGACAGAGGCTAAAATCTTTGTCTCGATCTCGGCGATCTAAACTTGTTCCGAGTATTGTTGCAGGGGGTCAATTTGTTAAATTACAATGGTTGCGAACTGTTTGCTTCGCCCAATACCCCAATCATATTCGACGATTTAACAGTCTGAATCAGCTAATTATCTCAACTAGCCTAGCTACAAATAGCGCAGAAATCGTAGACATCTAGATCGAATTAGATCAAATAAAATGGTGGTGTAGAAACGTTCCAGCAAACCAATTGATGCAATTCTAAAATTACCCAATTAAATGCGATCTTGATCGTTGACAAATACCCCACTCACTTTCTACAAATATATGTTAATTACTCACATCAAATCTCTGTGTCACATTTCGCTCCGCTAAGCATCTTCAACCTCACTTCTTAATATTCACTACTCACTAGTCGTAGTCCGGACACTTTTTCAGGAAGAAGCTAAAATCATCCAGAATATTGACAAGCCAGCAATCACTAATTAGCTACGGGCGTTCTAACTGACAACTGGGTTGCTGAAGATCGAATCTGCCTTGGCGATTGAAACAAGTGGGAATTTGATGAACCAATTGACCATAATTCTCTTGAGCAAAAGTCTGAATTTGACCATTTTGCCCTACTTCACAGGGACGATTGAGACTGCACTGAGGTTGTTTGGTAGAATTGTCATTGACCCCAGTATTAATGATGCCAACAACTCGACGTGTTTTGAGCGAGATCATTGGCGAACCAGACATCCCGCCGAC
>JANPJH010000179.1:0-7789 GCA_031425415.1 Chamaesiphon sp. VAR_61_metabat_425
CAAATAACGGTACCAAATTCAAAAACATCGAATCGGTTAACTTTACGACTGGCTCCGGTAATGATGTCATTAATATCTCGGCGGCAACTGCTGATAGTACTATCAATGCGGGAGATGGCAACAACACAGTGACTGGTGGTAAGGGTAATGACTTCATCAATGGTGGTGTGGGTAATGACTTCATCAGTAGTAGTAAAGGTAATGACATCATTAACGTAGGTGCTGGTACTGACACCGTTGATGGTGGTGATGGAAATGACTTCCTATCGATCGGTTTCAACGGTGGGGATACCGACAACACCACGATTACCTATACAAACGTCAATGCTGGCACAATTACAGGTGGCTCAAATAACGGTACCAAATTCAAAAACATCGAATCGGTTAACTTTACGACTGGCTCCGGTAATGATGTCATTAATATCTCTGCAGCTACTGGTGATAGTACCATCAGTGCGGGAGAGGGTGACAACACTGTTACTGGTGGTGAGGGTAATGACAACATTGGTAGTGGTGCGGGTAATGACACAATTAGTGGTGGTAAGGGGAAAGACACGATTTCCACGGGTACTGGTGTTGACACTGTTGATGGTGGTGCGGGAATCGATCGTCTATTCATCATTAACAATGGGGATGTTGACAACACCACGATTACCTATACCAATACCAGCACCGGAACCATCACCGGTGGCTCCAATAACGGTACCAAATTCAAAAATATTGAATCGGCTAACTTTTTCACTGGTGCTGGTAATGATGTTATTAATATCTCGGCTACTACTAGTGATAATTACATCGATACCGGAGATGGCAATGACACAGTGACTAGCGGTGCCGGTAATGACACCATCGTCACAGGTACTGGTCGTGACACCGTTGACGGTGGTGGGGGGAATGACTTCCTCGTCATCGATTCCAACTATGGAGATACTGACAACACCACGATTACCTATACAAATGTCAATACTGGCACGATTACAGGTGGTTTCAATAACGGTACTAACTTTAAAAACATCGAGTTAGTTGCTATTACCACTGGCTCTGGTGATGATGTTATCAATATCGCTGCTGCTACTGGTGAAAGTAGCATCAGTGCGGGAGAGGGTAACAACACGGTGACTGGTGGTGCCGGTAATGATAACATCTCTGCTGGAGATGGCAATAATACGGTGATTGGTGGTGCGGGAGATGACTTCCTCAGCACAGGTAATGGTACTAATACGTTGAGTGGTGGTGCAGGTAATGACAGTATCTTTACAGGTACAGGCGATGACATTATCGACGGTGGTGCGGGTAATGACACCATCTATGCCGGAGCAGGTAATAACACCATCAGTGGGGGCAATGACGATGATATATATGACATCAATGCCAGGATCGATATTGGTACTACCACCATTAATGAAACCACCACAGGTGGTGTTGATACTCTGGACTTCAGTCGTTCTGACACGCCTGTCAATGTCGATCTGAGTCTAACTACGATCCAAGCTGTCGCGCCCAATCTCCAATTAGTGATTCCTGTGATCAGTCTAGAAAATGTCACTGGCACTATTGGCAATGACACCCTGACTGGAAATAGTTTGAATAATACGCTCATCGGCAGAGCTGGTGACGATCTGCTCACTGGTGGGGCGGGTCGAGATCGATTCGTGTTCTCTGGTGATTATAACCCCTTTGGGCAAACTGATAGCATTACCGCACAGCTAGGCAAAGATACGATTACTGACTTCACTACCAGAACAGATAAAATCGTGTTGAGCAAAGCCAATTTTAGTGCAATTACTAATGATATTGGTACTGCGATCGGGGCAAACTTTGCGATCGTCGCTGATGATAACGCAGCTTCTTTAAGTACTTTGTCTGCGGCAATTATCTATAGCCAAAGCAGTGGCAATTTATTCTACAACCAGGATGGTGCATTAGCTGGGCTGGGCAGGGATGGCGGTAATTTTGCTACTTTAACTGGGCTGCCAACTTTAGCTGCTGGCGATTTTTCGCTTATTGCATAGTTAATATTTAACAGAGGCAGCGTTTTCAGCTTCGCGCTGCCTCATGAACCGCTTACTTCTGTGGTGGCCCTGCTGTGACTACGACAAACCGATCGGGCATAATTAATTCCTGTGCGACTTTGTTGACTTGTGCAAGGGTGACAGCTTGAATTTTCTTGGGAAATTCACTAATTTCGTTGGGATTTAGGTCATAAATGGCATTACCTAAAGTAGCTCCGGCAATTTCATCGGGGGAGGCAAGATCGACAGTATAGTTACTGGCAATGCTGCGCTTGGCGTTGGCTACTTCGGCTTCAGTTACTCCTTTAGTTTGCATATCTTTCAATAAGGCGATCGTACTTTGAATCGCTTTCTGGACATCGTCTGGGGCAGTTTGCATCGAGATGATGAATGTACCCTGACGCTTACCAGCGGCAAAACTACTATAGATCCCGTAAGTTAAACTTTGTCTGTCGCGAATCTCGGTACCGAGACGGCTAGAAAGGGTATCTCCGCCGAGGATTTGATTTAACACTACGGCTGAATAGTAGCGTGGATCTTGACGATCAATCGCTTTATTTCCCATCAAGGTAATTGATTGAGTTTTACCTGGAAGAGGTGGATTGACGACAATCTGTTTTTCAGGTAATTGTGGTGTTGGATATTCGGGTTTAGCGATCTTGCCAGTGTTCGACCATTTACCTAAATTAGTCTCTAGTAGTCGCCGCACATCTGCTACCTTAAAGTCACCGACGATCGCCAAGATGGTATTACTCGGTAGGTAGTGCTGAGTGTAGAAAGTTTGCAGATCCTTATGCGTCAGACCTTTGAGGGTTGTCTCTGTTGGGAAAATTGTAAACGGATGATTCTTGGGATAGATAGTCTGCTGGAACTTGCGACGCGCCACGCTATTGGGACTATCTAGTTCCTGTTTCAATCCAGCTAACGAACGTTGGCGGCTGAGTTCAAATTCTTTTTTAGGGAAATTCGCCTGTTGGAGCACATTGCCCAGAGTTTGGATCAGGATGGGTAAATCTTTAGACAAGGCACTACCACCGATGCCCATGCTTTCCCGACTAGCCCCGAAACCCAGTCCCGCACCGCGATTTTCTAATGTTTTAGCAATCTCTAGCGCAGTTTGGGTTTTTGTCCCACTCATAATATTACCTGCTGTCAGCGTTGCCAACCCAGCTTTAGCGGGCGTATCGTATTCGGTTCCAGCTTGAATACTTCCACTTAATGTCACAGTTGGTGTACTGCTATCGGGCAGTAAAAATACTCGCAATCCATTTTTGAGTTTCACTTCTTGGGGCAAGGCTTGAGTCTGACTAGAGGTATCCGGATCTAGTGGGGGCAGATATTTAGCCAGTTCCGCAGGGTCTACAGGGGCACCTGGGCTGAAATTCTCGGCTGTTTGTTTACCACTACCTGCTGCTGGTGCCGATTTGTCAGAAATTTGGGTTGGCAGAAAATAACCACTCGTTTTCAGGCTAGGCTGAAGATATTTTTTCGCTACCCGTTGCACATCTGCGGGGGTAACACGTTCGACTCCGGCGAGATATTTATCGGTAAATTGATAATCTCCGGTGGTAGTTTGGTCGTTGCCTAGTTGTCTAGCTTGAGATTCAATATCTCGATTTCCCAAGAGATAACCCGCTTTGAGTTGCGCTTTGGCGCGGGAGACTTCTGTTGAGGTGACTCCACTAGTTTGGAGCAGTTTAATCTGTTTATTGATAGCTGCTTCGACTTTTGGCAGAGATTTTCCTGGTTCGGCGGCAGCGGAGATGTCATACCAGCCGCTAGTAGCGAGATTAGTTGCTCCACCATCAACACCAGTCGCGATGCCAGTTTCGACGATCGATTGATACATCCGCGAACTGCGTCCTTCGGTCAGGATATAGTTCATGATATCGATCGCGGGGACATCTGGATCGATCGCTTTAGGTAAGGGATAAACCTCAATTAAGATCTGTGTGGTGCCCGGTTCTTTGAGGGTAATCTGACGAACTGGTTTGGTTGTCGCTGGAGTTGTGGCGGCTTGGGGTACTTTCACATCGCGACGAGGTACTTTCCCAAAAGTATCTTGAACTTTTGCCATTAATGTCGCTGTATCGAAGTCTCCCACAACAACTAACGTGGCATTATTTGGAGCATAAAAAGCATCATAATAAAACCGCACCTGTTCGGGCGTAAATTTCTCGACATCAGCCTTTGTGCCGCCGACGGTTAAACCATAAGGACTAGTCGGAAAAGCTGCCCGTTTCACCGCCCGATTGAGTCGATAACCAGGACTATTTTCATATCCTTGCAACTCTGAAATGACGACTTTCTTTTCACCCGCAAGTTTCTCAGCATCGATCGTCGCATTTTGCATTCGATCGGCTTCTAATGTCAACAAACTCGTTAGTTTATTCTTCTCAACTGTCCCATAATATGCCGTCTGATCGTAGCTAGTAAAAGCATTAGAACTACTACCCAACGCCGCAAATAGTCGCCCAAATTGAATCGGGCGATCTTTCGTGCCTTTAAATAACATGTGCTCTAACTGGTGCGCGATTCCATTCACCCCAGGAGCTTCATTTCTCGAACCAATGTTGTACCACACCTGCACCGTCAATACTGGCGCACTGCGGACTTCTTTCGTTAATACTGTTAAACCATTAGCTAAGACTGTCTTTTTAACATTTGTCGTTAAGGTAGTCGGTAGAGCGGCGGGTTTATCAGTCGGAACTGTCGGAGCCTTGCTCGGCTTAGTTACTGGCTGCTTCGCAATCTCTGTTGCCGATCTCGACTCTGTTGGAACTTCAACTGCGGACTGAGTAGACATCGCAGCCATCGGTGCTGCTAATATTGCACTTAGGCAAACACTAGACAATAACACCCCAAACCGATACCGTCGCCACATTACCCAAAAATCTTTAATTTTCAACATATCCCCACTGCATACATATCTAATCTAATCTATATTACGTTGCATTCTTCGCGCTTTCTTTGCGTTGGAAAGACACTATTTTAACTTAGCTAATGCCGATCGAATATCTTCAATTCGTTGCCGATTTACACCCAAATCGGACTCACCTAACCGTGAAGCCGATCGCACCTGAATAACTTGACTAGCATTATCGAGATAAAATTCGACATCATCGACGAATCCCATCAACTTACTAGTAAATTCTACATAGAGATAGTCATTAGTTTCCTTAACAATATTCGTGTTCGGCATCGCTTGAATTACCGATTTTAGATTAGCAATTGTCACCGCCGAATCTCCAGTAAATTGAATTGGGGCGAGCGCATGTTCCGCATCACTAATTATTGTTTGACTGTTAACACAATTGGGCGTGTTCGGACAAGCTGTTAATTTACCATCATTAACTCCAATATTTGTTGGTCGATTACCTGCAAATAGATGATTATTCCACAGTAGAAACGCTAACAATAAAGCGATCGCGACTAAAACATAACTACCGATTTGCGATTTGACTGTACTCATCTTATTCCCTGGAGTCTACATCTGCATGTTAGATCAAAAATCTCTCGACGGCAGACAATCAACAGGGAGATTTACATTTATTTCGATAGTTCGACTTTCTCGAAATAAATGTAAAAATAGTAGAGACGTTCTTTCCCCTTCCCTGATGCTCAGAGAAGAAGGAACGTCTCCACCAAATTAACTATTGGGGTTCACATCTGGTAACAGACATTTATCCGAATCACAACCAGCCGGTCCGGCTTCTTCTGAAGCATTACCCAAATCATACTGACTCAATGCCGTGTGGAATTCCGCAGTCTTGCGCCGCGCTAAAACTCCTACCATCATCTCATCGAAGGTAGCCTTCTCGATCGGTTCAAACGGCAATCGAGGGAAGGTTTGGTGGTCGTCAAAGCGGGCTAAAAGTGCCGCTGAGATATAACCCTCATCATCCCGAATTGCCTCGTAAATCCGCTTGCCGAGGGCATCTACTTCATGTTCGCGCAACTCGATCGTCGCTGATGTATTATGGCGAACATAGTGCTGTTGTACGCCCATATAGAAATCCATCTGGGTGAGGGCACTAAATCCGGCAATTTCGATCGCATCTGCACCAGGAATATCCGCCCAGGAGACGGCAACCGGAATTTCAATCAACCATTCTGTGCAACGAGTATCATAGGCATCATCCAACAGATTTCCCTGCTCATCTTTATCAGATTGCGACGGAATCACACTGTAACCATAATCGATACAAGCCAACGCCACAGGGTCATTTTTCCGGAAGGTAATCCGGCGAATAAACCGTTGCGCTTTGGGTGGATGCCAACCTGGAGAAGCACCTGTGAGTAGGGATTTAGTCCCGCTCGGCTGCACGGTGGTACAGCGATTCGGGCGTTTGATCCCATGTTTATCACAGTAATCCCAGACTGACTGCTCGACAACTTTGCGCCAAGTATTTAGATACTCATGCTCTTTCTGTTTATAGGCAATCCCTGCTGCTGTCGCCGGACGACCTTGTGCCCACCATTCCAACCATTCTGCACCAAAAGCATGAACAAAGAAGTCAAATAATCCGGTGAATGAAACCCCCACAATGGGATCTAATTTCCGACTATATTGATAGCGCGGTTCTTGGAATTGATGGTTGAGCAATGTGGCAACCGATAAACCAGCCGCAATAAACGCTTCTTCCTGTTCTTTGTAGTTATTTGGATCGATTTGATTCAAATGTACTTCAGATAAGTTACAATGAAAATTAGTGCCGAGAATCTCCAATTTTGTTATCCTAAAGGCTTTTTATCCCTTAGTTCTACAGATTCTACCTTCTCTGTAGTTCGGCGTACATTTTCACTTATTCAAACAACAAGTGCCCCGCACTCTTGGAGGCTTATATTCTGGATTACACCAGTTTCATCCTCTACGCTCTACGGTGTTAAAGGCTTTTTAATTCCTCTAGTTACCTCGGTATTGGCAGATTAATTAATAACTGAATATTAATAACCATTTCACAGCTTTCACCGATTTTACGGAGTTTTTAAGGTGAGGCAATATTATCTACCACACGGATTTAATCCAAACCTAGACATTCGATGCTCTAGTTCGAGTTCAATATCTTTATTTGCAACATACTGTGTTTGATTATTCATATTTTTTTTGTCCAATTAATAATTCTCGTAAATATCCTTTTGCTAATTCTTGAGACTGTCCATAAAGGTTGATGAAATGTTTTTTCTTTTCTGGTGTATCAAGAAGATCCGCATTAGACCTGGCAACAGCTTCACCAGCCCATTGAATCGCACCTTCACCTGAATGATATTGCTTTTGAACTGCGGCAACACACTCTTCTAAAGTAGGTTTATGATGGAAAACTCTGGTGTGGTTCGCCATTCGTAAAGAATCACGTTCTGGGTCGATTCTCCAGTTACCATGTTCGTCTTGTTGCCAGAGATTATCTTTGGCAGTTGCACCCAATGTATCATCTGAATTAAATTGTCTCATACCGGCACTACGACGTATGTTGCCAGCGACAATAGTCACTGCAGCTTCATCGATTAAGAGACAACATTCAACTGAATTTAATTGCCGACCAATTGCTTTATTAATGATGTTGGCACAACGTCCATACAACTCTGGTAATTTGACTGGATTTGCCATCCCGCCAAAGCCCTTGAGTAGCTCGCCCGCCGGACGGACGTTGCTGAGATCGATCGAGACTTGAACTTCCCCATCAAAGCGATCGTCGCTGGATAATTCCAATAAGGTTTTATAAGATTTAATCCAACCTTGCCGACTATCGCCGACAGTAATTGTAACGCGATTGCCA